>NZ_JANWXB010000017.1 GCF_025055495.1 Thermoflexus sp.
TTGGGTCCAACTCTTTTTCCCCATTTGTGGGTGGGGGGGGGGGGTGGGGGTTTGGGGGGGGGGGGGGTGGGCCCCCCCCCCCACTACGCAATTCCTACCCTGAATCCCCACAGCGATGGAGCTCACCCCATCGCTGCCCCCAGCGCCCGGCGGAGCGCCTGCAGATCCACGCGGGGAACCGGAGCCTGGGCGTAATCCGGGCGGCCGCCCCCTCCTTCCCGGCCCAGCTGCTGGAGGATGCGCTGGAGCACCTCTCGGGCATCCAGGGGAACACCTGGACCGCGGGCGACGATCAAAAGGCCGTCGGCACCCCCGGAGGCCAAGACGACCAGGCGGGGACGTCCCTCGCTCAGCCGTCGGGCCAGCCGGGGCAGGAGGCCGGAAGGCAGCTGGGGCCACAGATGCACGAGGATCTCCCCGAAGGAAGCTGGCTGAACCTTTTGCTCCAGATCGGGGAGCGCGAGATCCAGATAGAGCTCCTGGAGGGCCGTCAGCGCCTTGCGGGCTTCTTTCAGTTCTTCCTGCAGCGCCCGGACGGCTTCGGGCAGCATGGCCTCGCCCACGCTGAGGGCCCCCGCGGATTCCAGAAGGAGACGATGCTTCCTCCAGTAATCCCGTAGCGCCCGCCAGCCGCAGAGGAAGCTCACCCGGGTCTCATTTCCCCGCCGTTCCAGCTTGACGATCTTGATGGGCCCCACCTCCCCCGTGCGCCGCACATGGGTCCCCCCGCACGCGCTCCGATCGAAATCCGCCACCTCGACGATCCGGATTCGGCCTTCCACTTTTGGAGGGCGACGCAAGCCCAGCCCTTCCACTTCCTCTGCTTCCACAAACCGGGTCCGCACCTCCCGGTCCTCCAGAACCACCTGGTTGGCCAGCCCTTCCACGGCTTCGATCACCGCTGGCGGGAATCCGATCTGATCCAGATCGATGGTGATCATTTCCTCCCCCATATGGAAGGACACCGTTTGTGCCCCGGTGATCCGCAGAAACGCCTGGGAGAGGATGTGCTGGCCGGTGTGTTGCTGCATGTGATCGAAGCGACGTTCCCAGTCGATGTGGCCTTCCACCTCCCGCGTCTCCAGTGGGCGAGCCAGGATGTGCAGGATGGCTCCATCCGTGTCCTGCTCGATGACCTCCACTACAGGGATCCCGTTCAGGGCTCCCCGATCATGGGGCTGTCCCCCTCCAGTCGGATAGAACGCTGTCCGATCCAGGATGACGGCCGGTTGACCGTTATGCTCGGTGAACGCTATCACCGTTGCGGTGAACCGTTGCAGGTAGGGATCCAGCCAGTAGAGCCGTTCGGTCATCCATCGGCCTCCCGATCTTGAATGGAATGGGTCGCCCGATCCCTCCGGGGCTTTGGAGAGCGAATCCTTTATCTCGATTGGAGGGTTTGGGTGGATGGGACTAGGAGCCTTTAGCTTCCGGCCCAGCTCCCTTACTCCCAAACATCCATTTCCCCGCCCAGCCTCCGAAAGCCGGTGGTCCCTCCCGTCCGCAGGGATGATTCTTTCCCGCTGATTGCCCGCGCGGCCTTTGCCGCACGGGGAGGGGGGAAGGGGGCCATTCCCCTTCCCGGAGCCGCGCGCTCATCATTATCCTGGGAAGGGACTACTGCTTTGTCCATTTTTCATTTGGGGGTTTTCGGGGGCGATGCGGGGGACCTTGGCCCCCCGCACC
>NZ_JANWXB010000330.1 GCF_025055495.1 Thermoflexus sp.
GGGGGAAGGGCCATGGCCTTCCGGACGGGCCTCGGTTCCTCAAATCCCCAGTTGATCACTGGACAAAGCACTACCCTCCCCAGTCGGACAGAAGCCGGACATCTGTCGAGATCAGCGGGAGATCCATGGATGGTGGCGATCGGGATCGATATCATCGAGATCCAGCGGGTGGAACGAGCGGTCGCTCGTTTCGGGGAACGCTTCTTGCGGCGGGTTTTCACCTCGGCGGAACGCCGGGCCTGCAAAGGACGGGTGTTTGAATACGCCGCGCGGTTCGCCGCGAAAGAGGCGACCGCGAAAGCCCTGGGGGTCGGCTTGCGGATCATGGCCCGCGAGGGCATCGGGTTCCATGATGTGGAGATCCTACCTGACCACCGGGGGCAGCCCCACGTGCACCTGCACGGATGGGCAGCGGAGCGCGCCCGGGTGCTGGGTCTGAAACAATGGGCGGTGAGCATGACCCACGATGGCGGTTTCGCCATCGCCGTGGTGGTCTCGATCCATGCATGATCCCCAGCTCCAGGACCCATCCCATGAACCCGTTTGCCTGGCTTCGCCCACCGGATCATTCCCCTGTTCCCCCGGATCCCCGCGATGTGCGGATCGTCGATTTGCTCCAGGCGGATCCGTCCGGGGCCCACGTGGCGCTGATCGGCATCCCCTTCGACACCACCGTGATCGGCCGACGCGGGGCCCGCGAGGCGCCTGGAGCCATCCGGCGTGCCCTCCTCCGGATGACCGCCTTCGACCTGGAGAGCGGGGTGGACCTCGCTGGGATCCTGCGCCTGGCCGATTTCGGAGACATCGCCGTGGTCCATACGGATGTCCACGAAACCCATCGGCGCATCGCGGCCGTAGTCGCGGAAGCTGTTCGTCGAGGGTTGCGCCCGCTGGTGCTGGGCGGGGATCATGGGCTTTCCTACGCCACCATCCGGGGCGTGAGGGAGGGCCTGGGAGGGAAACTCATCGGCGTGATTCAGTTCGATGCCCACCATGATCTGCGAGAGCCTCTGGAAGGAGAGATCACCAGCGGGACACCGTTCCGGCGCCTGCTGGAGGAGGGCATCCTGCAGGGCCGCCATCTGGTGCAAATCGGGCTCCTCGGAGGGCGAAACAGCCGCGCTTACTATGAGTTCGCCCGACAACACAGCCTCCATATCGTTCCGGCGGCCCGGGTTCATCAAGCGGATCCGAGGTCTATCGTCCAGGAGGCCTTCGAGCATACGACTTCCGGGACGGCGGGATTCTGGATCAGTTTCGATATGGACGTCTTCGATTCCGCTTATGCCCCCGGGGTTTCCGCCCCGAGCCCGGGGGGGCTGACCGCCTTTCAGGGTCTCACGATGGTGCGTCAGCTCGCTGCCCATCCGGCCTGTCTGGGGATGGACCTGATGGAGACCGCTCCGCCGCTGGATCCGGACGGCCGCACGGTAGCCCTGGCGGCCGCCGTTGCTTATCGGTTCCTGGTGGGACAGGGGCAACTCCGTCAACAGCACTGATAGGTGGGACAGAACAGCGTGCCCTTCCAGGGGGAGGCCCTGGATGGCCTCCTCTTGACAGACTCAAACCAACCCCATATAATTTAAGCAAACGTTCGTTAGCAAAAATGGCGCGACGAAGCCAAGGCGATCGACGGAAAACCATCCTGCGGGTGGCCGGGCGGCTCTTCAGCCAGCGAGGCTATTACGGCACCTCCATTCGGGACATCGCCGGGGCGATCCGCCTGCAGGGCGGGAGCCTGTATGCCCACATCGCCTCGAAGGAGGAGCTGCTCTGGGAGATCGTGGAGGAGGCCGCCCAGGCGTTTCTATCCAGCCTGGAGCCCATCGTCCGCTCCGAGCGTTCCCCGGTGGAGAAGCTTCGGCTCGCGGTGGCCACACATCTGCAGGTGGTGACGGAGCGTCAGGACGCGGCGGTGGTATTCAATCACGAATGGAAGGCCCTCAGCCCCAAGCGCCGTGCGGACATCCTGGCCCGTCGGGATGCCTATGAGGCGCTGTTCCGCGAGATCCTGCGGGAAGGGATCGAAGCAGGGGTGTTCCGGGCGGACCTGAACGTGCCTTTGATCACCCGGTTCATCCTGACGGCGCTGAACGGCGTCGCGGTCTGGTATCGCCCGAAGGGTCCGCTTTCACCGGAGCAGATCGCGGAGGCCTTCGCGGACTGGGCGATCCGGGGGCTCCAGATCTGCAACCCTGCTGAAGTTCCACGATGATTTAGGGATTACGCAGTTCCTTACCCCACGGGGCTCTTTGGGGCGAAGCCGGGCGCCGAAGGCATCTGGATCTGCTCCCAAAATGATTGGAGCCTACCTCCTCACGGTCCGAAGGGCTTTGAGGGGGAGGATAAAAGGGCGGGGTCATCCCGCTTCGCTCAGCCGGCTCCCAACTGCGTAACTCCTAATGGTTTTCAGGAGGCGGGCCGGGACCCTTCATTCCGGCCCGGCCTTCCCAACCTTTGATCAGGTCAGGAAAGGAGGGATGCGATGTTCACGTATCGCATTCACGGCCAGACGGTCCCGGTTCCCGAGCAGGCGCCGCCGCCCCAAGAGGGCCCGGAGTATGCGGACCGCCTGGCGGAGTTTGAGGCCCGGATCGCCCGGGGGGAGAAAATCGAGCCCACGGACTGGATGCCGGAGGAATACCGACGCCAGTTGATCCGCATGATCTCTCAGCACGCCCACAGCGAGATCGTGGGGATGCTGCCGGAAGGCCAGTGGATCCCTCACGCCCCTACCCTCCGTCGAAAGCTGATCCTCATCGCGAAGGTGCAGGACGAAGGGGGCCATGGCCAGCTCCTCTATCGGGCGGCCGAGACCCTGGGCGTGACCCGGGAGGAGATGATCGAAGCCTTCCTGGCCGGGAAAGCGAAATATTCCGTGGTCTTCAACTACCCCGCGCTGACGTGGGCGGATGTGGCGGCCATCGGGTTGCTGATCGACGGCGCTGCGGTGGTGAACCAGCTGATGCTGGCCCAGGGCTCCTACGGCCCCTACGCTCGGGCGATGAAGCGGATCTGCTATGAAGAATCCTTCCACATCAAGCAGGGCTATGACGCCTTCGTGGCCCTGGCCACCGGCACCCCCGCCCAGCGCCAGATGATCCAGGAAGCGGTGAACCGGTGGTGGTATCCCGCGCTGATGCTCTTCGGCCCCCCTGACCGGGATTCGGTGCACACCCCCACCTTGTTGCGCTGGCGGATCAAGACGAAGACCAACGATGAGCTGCGCCAGGAATTCGTGGATCAATACGCCCCGATGGTCCTGCGCCTGGGCCTGACGATCCCTGATCCGAATCTGCGTTATGACCCCGAGGCCGGCCACTGGCGGTTCAGCGAGCCGGATTGGGAGGAGTTCTGGCGGGTGATCAAGGGGAATGGCCCGTGCAACGCGGAGCGGATGGCGGCCCGGCGCCGAGCCCACGAGGAGGGCCGCTGGGTGCGGGAAGCTCTGGCGGCGAAAGCCGCGCGGGGGACAAACGGAGGAGGCAATGGGCGATACGCAATGGCCAGTGTATGAGGTGTTCCTCCAGGAGAAGCGCGGCGAGCCCCACGTGCACGTGGGCGCCGTCCACGCCCCTGATCCGGAGATGGCCTTCATCCTGGCCAAGGAACAGTTCGTCCGGCGGGGGCGTTGCGTCAGCCTATGGGTGGTCCCCGCGGAGGCGATCTACGCCTCCCGGGCGGAGGACGCGGAGGAGCTCTTCTCCTCCGCCCTGGAGAAAGAGTATCGAGAGCCCCGCGGGTTCCGAGTGGCCGAGCGAGTGCGGAGGTGGATGGAACGTCATGGGGAATCCCTCCCAGATGCCTGAGCCCCTGCGGGAGGCCGTGGGGAGCCTGCTCCTGGCGATGGCCGATGATGAGGTCCTGCTGGGCCATCGGGATTCGGAATGGGTGGGCCACGCGCCGATCCTGGAGGCGGATATCGCCATCGCCAGCATCGCGCAGGACGAGATCGGACACGCCATCCTCTGGTATTCGCTGTTGCAGGAGCTGGGATGGCCGGATCCGGATCGCATGGCCTACTTTCGGGACCCTCCGGAGTTCCGCAACGCGACGCTGGTGGAGCTCCCTCGAGGGGATTGGGCCTTCACCGCCGTCCGGCAGTTCCTGTTCGATTTCGCGGAGAAGGTCCGGCTGGAGGCCCTGATGGCCAGCGCCTGGGCCCCGCTGGCGGAGGCAGCGGCGAAGGTCCGACGGGAAGAGACTTACCACCTGATGCACAGTCGGGCCTGGATCGCCCGCCTGGGGGATGCGACGGAAGAGAGCCATCGCCGGATGCAGGCCGCGTTGGATCTGGCCTGGCCCCACGCGTTGGGGCTTTTTGAGCCCGCGCCGGGCGAGGCCCTGCGGGTTGCGGAAGGGATCCAGCCACCAGAGGTCGAGCTCCGGGCCCGCTGGGAGGCGGAGGTCCGCCCCATCCTGGAAGCGGCCTCCCTGGTCATCCCAGAAGCCGAACCGATCTATGGAGGGCGGACCGGCCGGCATACGGAGCATCTGGCTTCGCTGCTGGCGGATTTCCAGATGGTGGCCCGTTCGGGGCTGGGGGAGACATGGTGAACGATCGCCGGGAAGAGAAAGAGCCGCTGACCCGCGAGGCCATCCTGGCGGCGCTGGAAGCCGTGAAGGATCCGGAGATCCCCACCGTCTCCATCGTCGACCTGGGGTTGATCTACGATGTCCGGGTGTCGGGCGAAGAAGTGGAGGTGGATTTCGCTCCCACCTTTGTCGGCTGCCCGGCGCTGCACGCGATGGAGCAGGAGATCCGTGAGCGGATCCAGGCCCTGGGGGCCCATGCCGTCCGGGTGCGGCGGGTCTATCGGCCTCCATGGACGGCGGATCGGATGAACGAGCGCGCCCGACAGGCGTTGCGGGAACTGGGGATCGCCCCTCCTCGACCAGCCCCAGCGGAGATCACGCTGGCCCTGTTCGAGCAGCTGCCCTGCCCCTTCTGTGGATCCACCGACACCCGCATGGAAAACCTGTTCGGTCCGACTTCCTGTCGGGCGTTGTTCTACTGCAACACATGTCGGCAGCCGTTCGAGGCGTTCAAGCCCCTGTGAGGCGTTGGAATAGGGAGTGGGAGAGGGCCGCCTTCAGCAGCGGCTCTATCCAACCCTGGAATTCCCCTTCCTGAGCGTTGATAGGCTTTCAGGAGCTGGGCGGCCCGCCCAGCTCCTCAATCTCTCTTCCGCGTTGTGGCGGGCCCCTCGCTTATCGCCCCTCGCCCCAGGCCGCATCGAAAAATCGAACCTCCAGCTCCATGGCGGTCCGATAAAGGGCCCTCTGGGTCTGCTCCTCCCCCGGGAGCCGGTCCAACAGTTCCTCCAGCTGGCCGGCCAGCGCCTCGAAATCCGCGCTGGCATAGGTCTCCACCCACTCCCGGTAAGGGCTCTCCGGGTTTGTCTGGGGATGAAGGGCCTGCCCGAGATGGGCGTATAGCCGCATGCAGGGCGTCATCGCGGCCACAATATGGCCGACCGGCTCCAGGGCCGCCACTCGAAGCAGGAAATCGGTGTAAGCTCGGGTGGCATGCGCCGGCTCCGGCGTTAGATCCACTCCCCAGCGACCGGCATATCCCTGATGCAGGGCCAACTCCTCGAAGACCCCGTTCAATAGCTTCCGAAAGGCGTCCATGGTCTCTCGATCCGGCGCCTTCGCGAGGGCCAGCGCATAGGCCCTCGCGAAGGCTTCCAGGAAGAACGCATCCTGTCCGATGTAGAAGGCGAACCGCTCCCGCGGGAGCATTCCGGAAGCGATCCCGCGCACAAAGGGATGCGCCTCGCAAACCTGAACCAGATCCTGACAGGCCTTCCAGAAAGCTTGAGATCGCATCATCGGATGCCTCCTTTGGGTTTTCGATGGAAACTCCGTCCATCACGGACCGGGCCTGCCAAAGGCTCACGCTGGGGCAGGTCCTTCCCTCCTTTCCCCCGGTTCAGGGCGCAACGGCCCGAACCCGCGCGATCCGGCCCCGGGCCCAGGCGATCATCCAGTAGATCGCGGAGGACACCACGAAGGTTGGGAAAGTCGCCCCGATGGAGGGGGCCAGCCGGGTGAGGGCCTGGTAGGTTGCCACGCCAGCGGCCCAGGCGATCAGCCCCGCCCACCGCACAGAGGCCGGCCGATACAGATCGGCCTCCATATAGGCCCGGCGAACCGCGAAGTAATCCGCGGCCAGCACGCCGAACAAGGGAACAAAGGCGGTGCCGATCAGCAGCAGGAAGTTCTCATATCGGGCGATGGGGACGGTGAGGGCCAACAGGAGAGAGATCGCTCCGATCGCCCCTGCGAAGAGCGCCTGACGCACCCGGGGCCAGATGTTCTGCAGGGAGACCGCTGCCGAGTAAATGTCGGCGAAGGCGTTATCGGTCTCATCCACCAAGATGATCGGCAGCACGATCCATCCGACCGCCAGGGTCCCGATGGCTTCCACCAGCTGACCGGTTCGGGCGGTGAGGAGCAACAGGGCGCCCAGCCCATAAAACCACACATTCGCGATGAAATAGCCGATATAGGTCCCCCAGAAGGCTGGCCCCGCCCGCCGGGCGAACCGGTTGTAATCCGCCACCAGGGGCATCCACGAGATGGGCATCGCCGCCACCAAGTCGACCGCCAGCCAGAAGGGCATCTCCCCAGATCCCGGCCGCCGCCACACTGCCCCCAGGTCATAGGTGATCGCCAGATAGATCGTCAACCCGATGGTGGTCAGCAGCACCAGCCAGACAGCGAACTTCTCCAGCCACTGGCGCACCACCACCAGCGGCCCCCCGATGGCCATCAGGGTGCACCACAGGGCGAAAAGGATCGCCCAGAAGGGATAGCTGGAGAAGCCGAAGAAGCGGGCGCTGATGAAATCCGCCGCCTGGGCCATGATGATGATCTCGAAAGCACCCCAGCCGATCAGCTGGAGCACATTGAGGGCGGTGGGCAGGAACGATCCGAACCGTCCGAGGGAAGGGCGGAGCAGCACCATGGTCGGCGCGCCGGTTCGGCTGCCGATGTAGCCGGTGGTGGCCAGCAGCAGGTTGCCCAGCAGCGTCCCAATGACGATGGCCAGCAGAGCTTGAGGAAAACCCAAGCCGGGCACCAACAGCGCCCCAGCAGCCATCACCAGCAGCCCCACGCCGAGATCCCCCCACAGGACCGCATAATCGAGGAATCCCAGGCGTCGCGCTTCCGGCGGCACCGGCTCGATGCCCCACTCCGGGGGCGCCTGGATCCGCGGCAAGACACGAGCCCACGCCTTGAGGAGCGCCATAGTGAACCTCCCTGGAGAGGAATGGAGGAATGAAGGAAGCGGCGTGGGGGAAACAAAAAGCCCGCCGACGGGCGGGCGAGGAGACCGAAGCGGTCGCGACAGTCCCTCCGCCGGTATGACCCGGATCAGGTTCGATGGGTCGGCGCCAGGGCCGGCCAGCGGCCGGCAAGGCGCCCTCTCAGCCCACTTGCCCGCGGACTCCCCACGTCGCTTTAAGGCGATTTTAGCATCGGAAAGCTGTATGAGCCAAATTCGGCAAACCATGGCTTTGAGGGCTGGGCGGGCGGCCTTCGGCCGCCCGCCTAGCCCTCAAACCGGTCGTGCCGGCCCTGGTTCCAACCAGGGAGAGGCGAATCCTTCCACCTGACGCTGAGCCGCCTTCAGGGTGTTCACCAGCAGCATGGCCACCGTCATGGGGCCCACCCCGCCCGGAACCGGGGTGATGGCGCCGGCGACGGCCGCTACCTCTTCAAAGACGACATCGCCGACCAACCGGTAACCCCGCGGGGCCTGCGGGTCCGCCACCCGATTGATCCCCACATCGATCACCACCGCGCCGGGCCGCACCATCTCTCCCCGCACCAGGCCTGGGCGCCCCGCGGCGGCGATCAGGAGATCGGCCTGGTGCGTCACCGCCGCCAGATCCGGGGTTCGGGAATGACAGATCGTCACCGTGGCGTCCAGCCGGAGGAGCAGGAGCGCCATGGGAAGACCCACGATCCGGCTGCGCCCCAGGATCACCGCCCGACGGCCCGCTATCGGGATCCCGGCTTCCTGAAGCATCGCTAGGATCCCCAGAGGCGTGCAGGGGATGAAGTAGGGGTCCCGCCCCTTCAGCCCCAGACGGCCGAGGTTCAGAGGATGAAAGCCGTCCACATCTTTCTCCAGCGGGATCGCACTGAGGATCTCCTCCTCATCCAGATGCGGCGGCAACGGCAATTGCACCAGGATCCCGTGGACCTCCGGGTTGCGGGCCAGCGTTTCCAGCAGCTCCATCACCGTTTCCTGATCGACCTCGGCAGGCAGACAATGATTAAACGTGCGGATGCCCGCCGCGGCGCATGCGTTCTGCTTGGCCTGCACATAGGTTTGCGAAGCCGGATGGTCCCCGATGAGCACCGTAGCCAGACCGGGAACCCGTCCGGTCCGAGCCCGGAAGGCTTCCACCTGGGCTTTTGTCCAATCCCGCCATCGGGCCGCCATGGCCCGTCCATCCAGGATTCGTGCCGTCACGGGTCGATCCTACCCTCCTCCGAACAGATCGAAATCGAAAAAGGGCGTGGGGCACAAGCGTAATGCTTTGCCCAGTTATCAACCGGGGACTTGAGGAGCCGAAGCCAATCCGGAAGGCCATGGCCTTTTCCCCCTTTCTCCCCCTTCTTCATGACCCAGAGGGCCGTGGGGAGGGGAGGAGAAAAAGTCTTTCGGAGGCAGCGAGGAGGCCTGTAGCCCCCTGCACCGCCCCCGAAACCCCCCAGTAGGCCGCAGGGGGGAGCCCGACGGTTTGAGGGGTGGGGGACGGAGCCGGGCACCTTCGATGCTCGGCTCTGCCCCTAAGGATGCTTTTGGGCTGTAGGGGAAACCAAGGAAGGTAGGGATAGCCCGTCCTCCCCTGTGGGCTCCGGACGTCACCATTCCTAAGGCCAATCCCCGGATCTTGCTTAGCGAGAAGGTTCGCTTCCCTCTGAGGAGCCTCGAGAGCCCGCATCCCCCACCAGGTTCGAAAGCGGGGCGACGAGCCGAGTGAACTCCATCGGGAAGACGAACTTGGTGGCCGGGCTGGCCCCCAGCGCTTTGAGGGCCTCCAGATATTGCAGGGTCATGGTGTTGGCATCGAGGGTGCGGGCGACGCTGAAGATGCGCTCCAGGGCCATCGAGAAGCCCTCCGCGCGCAGGATCTGGGCCTGGCGCTCACCTTCCGCCCGGAGGATCGCCGCCTCCTTCTCCCCCTCGGCCTTCAGGATGGCGGCCTGCTTCTCCCCCTCGGCCACTTTCACCGCCGCCTCCCGCTTGCCGTCCGCCTCGGTGACCAGGGCGCGGCGGTTGCGCTCCGCCGACATCTGCCGGGTCATCGCCTCCAGCACGTCGCGCGGGGGCTGGATCTCACGGATCTCCACCGCGGTGACCTTCACCCCCCAGCGCTCGGTGACCTCATCCAGCTTTACCCGCAGGGCCTGGTTGATATATTCCCGCTTGGCCAGTACATCGTCCAGCAGGATATCGCCGATGACCGCCCGCAGGGTGGTGGTGGCGATCCCGACGGCGGCCGAGACAAAATCCCGCACCTGCACCACGCTCTGGATCGGATCGACCACCCGCCAGTAGATCAGGAAGTCGATGCCGATGGGGGCGTTGTCCTTGGTGATCGAGGTCTGCTGAGGGATCTCTCGGAACTGCTCCCGCAGATCGACGGTGATCGCTCGATCCACCACGGGGATCAGGATCACCAGGCCTGGTCCCTTGGCTCCGATCACCTTCCCCAGTCGGAACACCACCAGCCGCTGATATTCAGGGACGATGCGGATCATAGAGCCGAGGAGAGCAAAGAGAATCAGAGCGCCACATACCAGGAGCAAGAGCAAGGAGACAAAGTTCTCCATCGCAACCTCCCTTTCTTTTTGAGGGTTATGCGGTTTGCTTCCTTGGGAAGTTTCTCCTCCTCCCTGCGGCCCCTTGGGCCGTAGGGAGGAGGAGAAAAAATCTTTTTGGGGCTGAGTTGCCGTCTCCAGCGGCGTCCCAGCCCCAAAACCAGCGGGAGAGCTCGGAAGGCCCCCACGTCACAATTTCTATCTTCGAATACAATTCCACGCGCAGACGCCAGCCTTTCCTTATCCTCGCTGGGATAAACTGAGCTCCCCTTCCTCTTGCAGGCGATTACCAGTTTAATCGAGATTCAGCAAATCGCAGAGGGCAGGCAACGGTGGATCTCAGCGGTGGGGTTGAGCTCCCGCCGCGGCAAGGCGAAACCCGGAACAGTGGGACAACGTCTTAATTATAAGAGGAGGGCTCCACCCCCTCGCCCTTTCCCCATCCTCATCCGGCCACGGGGGAAGGAAGGCCCGCCGCCCAGGTGGACGACGTCCATGCGGGCGGAATGCACTGCCTGGTTGATCCGCATGCGGAACATCTGGAGGCCGTCTTCCGATGGAGGACTCCCTGGATCAGATCGGCCGGGAAGTGATAGAATGCCGCCGATGCCCCCGACTGGTGGCCTACCGGGAGGCGATCGCCCGGATCAAGCGACGAAGGTTCCAGGATTGGGACTATTGGGGCCGCCCAGTCCCCGGGTTCGGGGATCCTCAGGCCCGTCTGCTGGTGGTCGGGCTGGCGCCGGCCGCCCATGGGGCGAACCGGACCGGACGGATGTTCACCGGCGATGGATCAGGGGACTTCCTGATCGCCGCCCTCTACCGGGCGGGCTTCGCCAACCAGCCCACCTCGACCCATCGGGAGGACGGGCTGGCCCTGCGGGATGCCTATCTCACCGCGGTGGTGCGATGCGCGCCGCCGGATAACCGGCCGTCCCAGGAGGAGCAGGCGAACTGCCTGCCCTACCTGGTCCGGGAGCTCCGGGCTTTGCCCCGGGTTCAGGTCGTGGTGACCCTGGGCCAGATCGCCACCGGGGGTTTTCTGGCCGCCCTTCGCGTCCTGGGTTACGATGGACCGCGCCCGGCCTTCCGTCACGGCGCAGTCTATCGGTTGGGATCCGGATGGCCCACTCTGATTACCTCTTACCATCCCAGCCGCCAGAACACCCAGACCGGGCGGCTCACGTCCGAGATGTTCGATGAGATCTGGGCGCTGGCCAAAGGGTTTCTGCAGGGAGGATCAGCGCCCCCTTTCCTCCCTCCCCGCTGCCCGCTGGGCGGTGAGGGAGACTGAGCGTGGATATGGATAGCGATGCTGGGGTCGGGCGGATCGCCTAACCCCAGAACGGGTGAAGAAAGATCGATTCCGGTGGAGATCGAAGGCGATGAGCGAACATTGGCCGCATCCGACGGGCGATGTCAGTGAGACCGCGGGCTGGTGGGTGCCCGGACGGGATCGGACGCAACGCATTCCCCCGCGGCCTCCAGGGGGAGGACCGCCCCGGGTTCCACCGCGTCCCCCCCAGCCTTCCGCCGCGCCGCGGCGTCATTCCTGGGGTCGGATCGTCCTTTCCGCTCTGCTGATCCTGTTGCTCCTGGGAATGGCGGGCAGCGTAGCGGCGCTGGCCGGTTATGTCTATGTGGCGATGCAATTGCCTCCCCCGGAGACGCTTCAGGAACGGGCCTTGAATCTTTCGACCTCCCTGGTGCTGATGGATCGCAACGGGGAATTGCTGGGGGAGATCGCCGATCCCCAAAGCGGCCGTCGACAGCTGGTGCGCCTTTCGGACATCTCGCCGTGGCTGATCCAGGCCACCGTAGCGACGGAAGATCCCCGGTTCTGGCAGCACCCGGGGTTCGATCCCATCGCCATCGCCCGCGCGATCTATCAGGCGATCCAGGAAGGGGAAGTGGTCAGCGGCGCCAGCACCATCCCGCAACAGTTAGTGCGCAACCTGCTGATCTCGCCCGAGCGCACGCTGCGGCGGAAGATCAAAGAGGCGGTGCTGGCGGCGGAGATCACGCGACGTTACCCGCGCGAACAGATCCTGGAGATCTACCTCAACACGATTTATTACGGGAACCTGGCCTACGGCGTGGAGGCTGCTGCCCGCACCTATTTCGGGAAATCGGCGAAGGATCTGAATCTGGCGGAAGCCTCCTTCCTGGCGGGCCTCCCCCAGGCCCCCGCGCTCTACGATCCCTTTACGCCGGAAGGCCGGGAGCGCGCCCTGCGACGTCAGCGGGATGTCCTCCGCCTCATGATCGAGGCGGGATTTCTCACTCGGGAGCAGGCGGAAGCCGCCGCCCGGGAGATGGCGGCGCACGTCTTCCAGAAACCGGCGCTGACCTCGCCGGCGCCCGAGGCCCCGCACTTCGCCCTTTACGTGCAGCGATGGCTGGAGCAGACCTTCGGCCTGAACGCCCAGGCCCTCCATCGGGGTGGCCTCCGGATCGAAACCACGCTGGACCTCCGCCTGCAGCGGATGGCCACCCGGGTCCTGCGGACGCACCTGGAGAAGCTGAAAAACAGGAACGTGCATAACGGCGCGGTGGTGATCCTGGATCCTCGCACCGGCGAGATCCTGGCGATGGTCGGGAGCCCGGATTACAACGACGCCGAACACGGCGGCCAGATCAACATGGCGATCATCCCCCGCCAGCCCGGCTCTTCCATCAAGCCGCTGACCTATCTGGTGGCCTTCGAAAAGGGCTGGACGCCCGCCACACTGATCTGGGATGTGCCGACGCAGTTTCCGGACGGCCCAGGCCGGGTCTACGAGCCGGTCAACTACGATCGCCGCTTCCACGGCCCGGTAACCGTTCGCTACGCCCTGGGCAATTCCTACAACATCCCGGCGGTGAAGGCGCTGGCCTTCGTCGGGCTTCCCGCCTTTCTCCAGCGCGCCCGCGACCTGGGCATCACCACCCTGACCCGCCCGGATTACGGCCTCTCCCTCACGCTGGGCGGCGGGGAGGTGCCGCTCCTGGAGATGGTCGGCCTCTACGCCGCCTTCGCCAACGAAGGCCGCCGCGTCCCGCCCGTCCCGGTTCGGAAGATCACCGACGCCTTTGGGAACGTGCTCTATGCCTACACGCCGCCATCCGGACAACCCGTGATGCGGCCCGAGCATGCTTACTTGATCACCCACATCCTTTCCGACAACGAAGCCCGAAAGGCAGCCTTCGGGGCGAACAGCCCCCTCCGGCTCTCCCGGCCGGCGGCGGCCAAGACGGGGACCACCAACGATTTCCGGGACAACTGGACGCTGGGCTACACGCCGGATCTGGTGGTGGGGGTCTGGGTGGGGAACGCCGACAACACCGAGATGAAAGGGGTCACCGGCATCACCGGTGCCGCCCCGATCTGGCGCGATGTCATGGAGGAAGCCCATCGCATCCTGAACCTGCCACCTCGGGAGTTCCGGCGGCCACCGGGGATCATCGAGATGGAGATCTGTCTGGATTCCGGCACGCAACCTTCGCCGTATTGTCCGGCGGATCGACGGCGGATCGAGGTTTTCGCTGTCGATCAGCCTCCCCCCGGGCCGGAGCACGATCTCTGGAAGAAGGTGATCATCGACGGGGCGACGGGGCTGCTCTACGCCGAAGGCTGTCCGGGGCCGCCGATCGAACGGGTCTTCTATGGGGTGCCCGAGGAAGGGCGCTGGTGGGCTGAGCAGCAACAGATCCCCCAGCCCCCCACGGAGATCTGCGCGGTCGCCATCCCCGAGGTGATCATCCGGTGGCCGAACGAGAGCATTGTGACGCGCGGGATCGTTCCGGTCCTGGGGACGGTGTGGATCCCGGATTTCGCGTATTACAACGTGGAATGGGGGATCGTGGGGGCGGAGGGGGTCTCCTGGCAATGGCTGAGCGGCCCGCACCTGGCTCCGGTGCGGGACGGCCAGATCACGATCTGGGACGCTTCCCATCTGCCGACCGGCTGGTATGCATTGCGGGTGACCGCCTTCAATCGATCCGGGCAGGCATTCGTGGGGGAAGTCCGGACGTATGTGGATAATGGGATCGTGCCCACCCCCACGCCGATCCCCACCGTGACTCCCAGTCCGACGCCGGAACCGCTCTTCCCAACGCCGACGCCGATCCCAACACCGGAGCCTCCCATCCCACCCACGGTTCCGTTGCCATTGCCAACGCCATAGCCACGACCTGCACCGAAGAGAACCCCACAGCGTGGACGGTTCCATGAGCCCTCTGCCCTCCTATCCTCCGCTTTCACTGGGGAAGAGGAGGACGAAAATGAGGGTGGGGCGGCGGCCCAAGGCCGCCACCCCACCCATCTTCCCTCTGGCGATCCCTCCGCCTTAAAACCCTCGGGAGAGCTCGGAAGTTGCCCATGTCGTCAATTGTATGCCTCTACGTCTCCGCGCTATGCTAAGATGGGTATTGGCCCTCAATTTCCGGAAGGCAGGAGGGTCCTCATGCTGGATCTCGGACTTATCTGGATCGGTTATCTCCTCGGTTCGATCCCCACAGCTTACCTCGCGGGTCGTCTCCTGCGCGGGGTGGATCTGCGGGAATGGGGCAGCCGCACGGTCAGCGGGACCTCGGTGTATTACCACGTGGCCCGCTGGGCCCTCTTCCCGGTTGGGATCTTCGACGTCCTGAAAGCCGCCATTCCGACCCTGGCCGCGCTGTTCCTCGGCCGCCCTCGAGGGGTGGCGGTGGCGGCTGGGCTGGCCGCCGTGATCGGCCATAACTGGCCTGTCTGGCTGGGCTTCCATGGAGGGCGCGGCATCGGCCCGTTCCTGGGGTTGCTCGCTGTAACCTTCCCGGCCGGGGCCCTCTGGATCCTCAGCGCGCTGGCCATCGGACGTCTGTTGCATGCCACGGCGATCCTGGCCCTGATGGCCATCGCGGGATTGCCCGCTCTGGTATGGCTGGCCGGGGGGCCAGCGGAGGTCGCGCTGGGCGGGCTGGCCATGCTGGGGATCACGGTGATCAAGCGCCTCGAAGCCAATCGGGAACCGCTCCCCTCGGATCCCATCGAGCGGCGGCGAGTGCTCTGGCGGCGCCTCTGGCTGGATCGGGACACGGCTTCCTGGGAGGCCTGGATGTTCCGTCATCCCGGGCAGCCGGCATAAGACGCTGGCTGGGGGAATCCTCCAGAGACGCGGGCACGGATCCGCTTGCCCCTCGCTGGATCCGAGCGTGCCCTCTGGGATCGGGCAGGTGGGCGCATCGCCCATGGAGCCGGAGGATCCTCCATCCTCGTGGATTTCGCCTCTCCACAACCAGCGGGGCCGCCGCAAGCACTAAGGGATCCAGCCCTGGGGCAGGCGAAGAGCGTTGGCGCTGGCCCACCGCTCCGGCATAGAGCCCATGGTCACGCCAGAAGAGCCCAGGAAGTTCCTCCGAATCCGCCCGCAGGGAGAAGCGCCATGGCGAAGATCCAGGTGGTCACCGATAGCGTAGCGTGCCTGCCCCCCGAGCTGGTGGAAGCCTACCGCATCCGGGTGGTTCCGGTTCGGATCATCCTGGGGGAGCGAGTGTTCCGGGATGGCATCGATGTGACCGCAGAACAGATCTACGAATGGCAGCGCGCGGGGATTATGGCGACCTCCTCCCAGCCTTCCATCGGGGATTTCCTGGAGACTTACCGGGAGCTGGCGAAGGAGGCAGCAGGGATCGTTTCCATCCATGTTTCAGCGGCCATGACCGGCACCTACAATGCCGCCCTCCTGGCGGCCCAGATGGTCCCCGAGGTCCCCATCCGGGTCATTGATAGCCAGGCCGCTACGATGGCTCAGGGGTTCCTGGTCCTGGAGGCCGCCCGCGCGGCGGAGGCCGGCGCCTCGCTCGATGAGATCGTCGCCCAGGTGGAGGCCCTTCGCTCACGCCTCCGGTTCTTCGCCGTCCTGGAGACGGTGGCTTACCTCGTCCGGAGCGGCCGGGCTCCGGCCCTGGCGTCCCTGGCGGTGGACGTGCTGCAGATCAAGCCGATCCTGACCTTGCAGAACGGCCGCATCGAAGTCCTGGAGAAGGTCCGCACCCGACGCCGGGCGATCGAAACGATGCTCGAGCGGATGGCCCGGGATGTGGGGGATCGCCCCGTGCATGCCGCAGTCTTCCATGCGGCCGCCCCGGAGGAGGCCGAGGCCCTGCGACAGCGGCTTCTGGAGCGCTTTGATTGCCGGGAGTGCTATCTCACCGTCTTCTCGCCGGTGATGGGCCTCTACGCTGGACCGGGGGTGCTGGGGCTGGCCTATTACACGGAATAAGGAAAACGACCGGACGGAAAGCAGGCCAGGCCCCTCCCCAGAGACTCTGGGGTCCGGGGGAGGGGAAGAAAAAATATTTTCGGGGCTGGGGCGCCGCCCTCAGCGGTGCCCCAGCCCGAAACCCGCGGGAGCGTTCGGCAGTGGGCCGAGCCCTACGGCTCCCAGAAGAACTGCATCAGCACCGCGACATACGGTCGGCCATCCACATACGCCACACCCACCACCCAGGTCCGCCAGTCCAGCTCGTTCCCCGGTGTCCCGGGCCGATGCAGACTGTAGAACGGGAAGGCCTGATAGGCTTCGGGCCATGTGGGCTGATACGTCACCGGCGGCACCAGCAGGCCACAGTGCCGCTCATGGGGGCGCTCGATCACGTCCAGGAGATCCGGCAACACGGCCTGCCGAAAAGATCCGATGATTTCCATCGCGCTGGCTGGATGAACGCCCCAATGAACGGGGGTTTCATCCGTGAAGAGGGTGGCCGCTTGCTCCGGTCGAATCAGGACCGGATCGCTGAGGCGGCTGACGTGAATCCGCAGCCCATGGATCGGGCTGATCAGGGCGGCAAGCGCCGGGCCGTTTCGTTCCCGGATGGCCGCCTCCAGCCGGTCCAGCAACGCGCTCACCTGAGGATCGGCGCAGAAGGTCTGGAGGGGAACCTCCTGGGTGAGGAACATCGCGTTGACCCAACCGATCCGTCCGTCCGGAAGGCGGACCTCCACCCAGCGGGCGCCCTGGACCGTCTGCTCCTTCCCGGTGAGGAACAGGCCGGAAGCGTTCGGGGGCAGGGTGGCCAGGATCGGCTGATCGGCCCCCGGCCCGGCCCGCACGTGGAGCTGATCCGCCGGCGGAACCAGGACCACGGCGAAGGGCCCCTGGGGCGCCCGGGCGGTGGGGGTCGCCGTGGGGGTGGGTGCCTGCTGGGGGGGGAGCGGCGAGGCCGTCGGTGTCAGCACAGGAGGAGTCGGCGGTCCGCCTGTCTGACAGGCGACAAGCCACAGCGTGATCCCCACACTGCAAATCGCGATTTTGGCCTTCCTGTTCATTGGCCCTCTCCTTCGCGGAATAGGATGGTTGTGCCGCGGATTGCGATCAGGGATATGCGCAGCAAGCCTCGGCGGAATTTTACACGCCCTCTCTGCAGGGAGAGACGACGGCCAGCTCCGGAAGGTTCCCTGATCATCACGCTCTGATCGGGGGAAAGCGCCGCAGCGGGAACGGTTCGGAGAGACTCCCTCACCTCCCCTGGGGAGGGCGGAGGATCCAAACTCCGGCCACGCGAACGGCCCTCGGCCGCTCGCC
>NZ_JANWXB010000334.1 GCF_025055495.1 Thermoflexus sp.
CCGCCCCCAAAGGCCCCAGGAGGAAACGAACCATGTAGCTCCTACATTCGTATAATGCCCCGGCGAGCCAAGTCCTCCAGATCCATCGGTTCGACACCGACGCCCTTCAGGATCTCCACCGTGTGTTCCCCCAGGCGAGGAGGAGGGCCTATCGCGATGAGCCGCTGGCCCTCCAGCGTAAATGGCAAGCCGGGAAGCTCCGCCTGGAAAGCAGGGGCGAGGTCGGCTAGGGACCGGATGGCTTCCTCCGGCTCCAGCACCGGTTCCAGGCAGGCATCGATCGTCTCCCGGAGCGCTTCCCATTCCTGCCGGGTCCGGCTCCGGAACAGCGCTGCCACCTCCGGGATCAGCGCCGGGTCGAAGATGCGGGGGATCCACTCCGGATGTCCGACCGCTTCGCAGAACGCTTGCCAGAAAGCGGGCTCTAAAGCCGCCAGCGCCATAGCTCCCCCATCCGCTGTGACGTAGACCCGATAGCATGGCAAGGCGCCGTTCAGCGGCATCCCCTCTCGGGCCGCCGGAAGTCCCGCCCGATGGACCCCCCAGAAAGGCTGCATCCAGGTCACCACAACTTCAAAGATGGAGGCGTCCAGGATGACCCCCTGGCCGGTCCGTTCGCGATGAAGGAGGCCGGCCAGCACGGCGATCAGCAACGCCATCGCCCCACCAAAATCGGCGACCGGCACAGCGGGCGGAACAGGAGGACCCTCCCGCGGTCCGCTGAGCCCCAGGAAGCCTGCCAGCGCCAGATAGTTCAGATCATGCCCGGCCTGTTCCCGCCAGCGGCTGCCCCTTCCATAGCCAGTGAGGGAAGCATAGACCAGACGAGGTTGCTGGTTCAGGAGGAACTCCGGAGCCAGGCCCAGTCGGGCCATCACTCCCGGCCGGAAGCCCTCCACCACCACGTCAGCGGATCGAACCAGGCGGAGGAAGAGTTCTCGGCCCTCGGGCTGTTTCAGATCGATGGCTACGCTTTTCTTGCCGCGATTCACTGCAATAAACCACGCCCCCAGCCCCTCCACGAAAGGGGGCATCTCCCGGAGCCAGTCCCCTCCGGTGGGGGGCTCCACCCGGATGACCTCCGCGCCCATCGCGACCAGCCATTGCGTGGCGAAAGGCCCCGGCAACAGGCGGGTGAGATCCAGCACCCGGATCCCGGATAAAATCATGGGGCTCCCTCCTGGAGTGAGAGCCTATACGAAAACGGCCGTGCTCAACGACCGCCGGATGGGGATGCCGTGGGAATGGCCCCTTCCCCAGCAGGATGGGCTGCCTCTGGCGACCTTGCCTGCGCCCCCAGTCCACGGAGCCGCGGGGGAAAATAAGGAACGCCAGGTGCAACTTCCGAGCCCTCCCGAAGGGGGGAGGGGCCTGGCCCGCTTTCCTCACCGAAGGCGCTTGGATCGGACTCTCCGCCTGAAGTTACACATGGCGCAAGGATCCTGCAGGAGGGGCAGCGTGCCGCCCCTCCCGGGAGAACCTTGAACAAGCGCTATAGGTTGTTAGCGGAACAGATCATGCATGCGCTCCCGGACAAGCTCGCGGGCGGAGCTTTCCCGTGGGGTGAAGGGAACACCCCGGATCAGCACGGCGGGGATGCCTTCGGCCGCCTGGCCCATCAACAGGGTCGCTGCTGAGGCCAGCAGATCCCCCAGAGCGACCTCGGTGTGCTGCAGGATGTAGCCAAAGAGATCCGGACGCCCTCGCCAGTCTTCCAGCGCGGGGAGGCCGCTGACCCCGATCGCCACGCCGATCACCCCCTTTCGGTGCGCTCGGCCGTGGCTATCGGCGATGACCACGCCGACATCCACGCCGAACCGCTGTCGGATCCCTTCCCGGATCCGACGGGCGGAACCATCAGGGTCCTCTGGCAGGCGCAGCACAATCTCCTCCCCTTCGGGGGCCACGTTGGAGCGATCCACACCCGCGTTGGCGCAGATGAACCCCAGGCGGTGCTCGACGATGATCAATCCCGGCCGCGTTCGGAGCACCACGGCGGTGTCCCAGAGAATGACCTCCAGCAAACGGGGATCTTTACCCGTGATCCGGGCCAGCTCCAGCGCATGCGGCGAAGGGGTCACTTCGGAGAGACGAACGAAACGACCTTCGGCTTTCGAAACGATCTTCTGGGCCACCACCAGCACATCCCCCTCCTGCGCTCCCCCCCAGCGGCGTAGCGCCTCCGCCAGCAGAGCGACCAGATCATCCCCAGGCCGAATAATGGGCAGCCCTTCTAATGGAAACAACGTGATCGGTTTCATTGTCCCCGGATCAAAGATCTTTTGTTTTGTGGGTGGGGAAGGCCGGCTTCGAAATCCCTGTAATCCGAATCCCTGCGCCATGTCCTTTATAGCGGATGTTGAGTCCGATCAGCACCGCGGTGAGCCCTTCTACGATGGAGGCGTTCGCCAGGGGGCCCGCGTCATAAGCAGTGAATCCAATGGCTTCAGCCAGGGCGATGACCCTCGCTTTGGCCTCTCGATGATCTCCTACCACCAGCACATCACAGTCAGGGATCTCATCCAAGTTGTGTAAGTGTAGATGAGAAATATTATGAAATGCTCCCACCACCGGGGTTTCCGGGCCCAGGATCCGTTGAGCCTCTGCGGTCGCTGAGCCATCCGGCGGCGGAGCGTAACGGCGGGGATTGCTGGGATCCAGCGGGACCACCACATCAATGATCAGCTTGTGGGCAAGGATGTCCCGAAGACTCTGCAGGATCGATGCATGGCCTTCGTAAGGAACCGCGACGACCACTACCTCACCCTGGGCCGCGGCCTCCGCGTTCGAGAGGCCAATGAGCTCTGCCCCAGGAACCGTCCCACGCAGGCGCTCCGCCGTGTGGCGAGCCCGCTCCGGATCCCGCGATCCAATCACGATCGGGAAACCCACCCGGGCCCAGCGGAGCGCCAGTCCAGAACCCTCCTTTCCAGTCCCTCCCAGAACGGCAATACACGGACGGGAATTCATCGAACGCCCCTCCATTGGCGTGGAAAGTTGTTCAGCTTCCCCGGGATCCGAGGAGCCACGGGGAAATTTTACATGTAAACTTGTGCGGTGAGCTCTATCAGGATTTGCGAAGCGACTGCCAGCGCTTTGAACATCCGGCCCGGATTCCCTCAGGGAAAAGACCGAGTATAATTTTAGGAGCTACGCAGTTCCTTATCCCCTGGGGCTTTTGAGGGCCGGGGTCATCCCGCTTCGCTTAGCCGGCTCCCGACTGCGTAACTCCTAAATGTTTGTTAGGAAGGCAGGACACCTATCGTTGAACATCAAACGGAAGGCCTTATTCTTGAATTCTCCCCTCCCCACGGCTTAAACGGCTATGGGGAAGGGCAAGGGGAGAGGCCTTTCCACCGGGCGGAAACGACCTATCGCTCCATTTCAGCGGTAGGCTGCGCACGGGCTGGCTGGAATGTTTCAGGCGCTTTGGAAGCCACAATCTAAACAGGAGGTGCCCGTATGGCACAGGACAAAGATCTGGGAGATCTGGAGGCTTTCTTTCGTCGCCTGGAATCCGACCCGGAGTCCATTGATGCGGAAACGCTCGTCGGAGCATTCCGGGCGATCCGCCGCTGGATGCTGATCTCCGCCATGCGCCTCCAGATCCTGGAGGAACGGATGGCGGAGCTGGAGGCGGCCCGCCGTCGGCTGGAAGAGCGCATGGCGCAGCTGGAGGCGGCAATGGAGGCATTGCAACGGCGTCATGAAGAGAGCGAAGCCCTTCTTCGGCAGATCCTCACGCGCAATCTCTGGTGGGATCTCGCGCGAGGGGAGATGCCTTTGTTTTCCTCGAATTGACAACCAGGGCGCGCGGGATGGATCTCCGTTGAGATAAGGTGGAGATTCCCTCCACGAATATGTGGAGACAAAACATTTTGCGGGTGGAGGTATGGGGCCGAAGGCCTTCGGCCCCACACCCCCCAAACTCTCTCTATTCCCTGCCGCCCCTTGGGCGACGGGGAGAGGGAGAAAGAGGAGAAAAAATTGTTGGCTCATGTTCAGAACGCGTGCCGCTGGCTGGGTCCAATGGCAGGGGGCGGGCAGGGGTTGGAGGGAATGGGGCGGGGGGGGTCGCCCCCACCCCAATCCCACCCAACCATACGAAAACCACACACCCACCCCCCGAGCAGCGGGGGGTGTGGGTTGATAAGGAATGGGAAGGGGCCCGATCCCCCCAACGGGCGGGTGGCAC
>NZ_JANWXB010000372.1 GCF_025055495.1 Thermoflexus sp.
GCAGTATTTTTCGTGGGGTGTGGGGCGCCTCTGGCGGCCCGCACCCACGAAAGCATGAAAGAATCATCCCTACGGTCTGGAGTGGCCACCCCACCACACCGGTGAGGGGGAAAAGATAAAGTTAGCTGTTTGTTGGAGCCCCCTTAACGCATGGCGGCGCGCACGGTGGAATACAGGGATTCGGCCTTCAGATCCTGGAGGGTGTAGCACGGAGCCCCCAGGTGATCCGCCAGGGCCTGGGCCAGCCCCTGGTCGAAGGCCGCATGCTCCATGTTGATCACCACGCACGGGATCTCCCGCTCCCGGAAGAGATCCGCGATCCGGTGCGCTTCCTCCTGGGGCGGCAGCTCGCTCATCGAGACGTTCCCCGCCCCATCCGTCAGCAGGATCATCAACGGCCGCACATCGGGGCGCAGGAGCATCTCCCGACAGAGCACCTCATAGGCCAGCAGTAGGCCAGCCGATAGCGGCGTCTTGCCCCCCACTGGGATATCCTCCAGGGCCCTCTTGGCCAGATCCACGCTGGAGGTGGGCGGCAACACCAGCCGCGCCCGATCTTTCTGGAAGACAATCAACCCTACCCGATCCCGCCGCTGATAGGCGTCCGTCAGCAGGGAGAGGATCGCCCCTTTGGTCGCCTCCATCCGTTCCGCCACCGCCATGCTCCACGAGGCATCCACAACGAAGAGGATCAAATTGGCTGCCTTGCGAACCCGAACCTTACGGTGGTAATCCTCCGGCCGGATGGCGAGGGCGGTCTGGGAGCGATCCCGCTCGATCTGATGGGGAGCGGCGGCCCGGAAGGTCGCATCGAAGGCCAGATCGTCCGCCTGGCCCGGAGAAGACCGCGCCCAGATATAACGGCCGCGCTTGCGGGCGGAACGGGTGACGCTGCGGCGCCCACCCACCCGACGCTCCCGACGGTCCTTCGGCGTGTCCAGTCGCTTCACCCGGAAGGTCTCCCCGATCGGCACTTGCTTCCCACCCTCCCACCACACGCCTTCCTGACGAGTGACGGTCTGGCGCTGCAGCGGCGCGGATTCCTCCCCGACGGGCCGGCTCCGGTCACGGAGCTCCCCGTCGGTGCGCTGCGCTTTTTTTGGGGTCCCTCCTTCTGAGGCCGAGGTCGGCTGGGAAGGGGCGTTCCCTTCCGTCTGACGCCGGACCTGTTCCATGCGCTCGGCCAGCTGCTCCAGCGTGAGATGGCCATCCTCGTCAAAGGGCCGGCGCTTGAGCCGGTGGGGCAACGCCAGCTCGGCCGCCAATAGGATATCCTCCTCCGCGATCTGGTCCCGACCTTTGAAGGCCGCATGGGCCCGCGCCGTCTTCAGGATCACCAGGTCCGCTCGATGGCCGTCGACCCCTAAGCTGGCCACCAGCCCGGCGATCAGCATGAGATCCCGCGGGGTGTGGAGGACCTGGGGAAGCCGTTCGCGGGCGGCGGCGATCTCCTCGGAGAGCTGGCGCTCATAGGGTTCCCACTCCGCCCGGAAGCCCTCCGGATCCTGCTCGAAGGCCAGGTTGCGGCGCAGGATCTCCGCCCGCTGGGCGGGATCCCGCACCCCTTCCACATTCACACAGAGCGCGAAGCGGTCCAGCAACTGCGGCCGCAGATCGCCTTCCTCGGGATTCATCGTCCCCACCAGGATGAAGCGGGCCGGGTGCTGGAAGGAGATCCCCTCCCGCTCCACCACGTTCACGCCCATCGCCGCCGCGTCCAGCAGCACGTCCACAATGTGGTCGTCCAGCAGGTTGACCTCATCCACATACAGCAGGCCCCGGTTGGCCATCGCCAGGACCCCCGGCTCGAACCGACGCTCCCCTTTCTGGATGGCCCGCTCGATATCCAGGGTCCCCACCACCCGGTCTTCCGTCGCGCTAACCGGCAGGTCCACGAAGCGGGTTTTTCGCCGGGCCACTGGGAGGGTCTCGCCGCGGGCGGCCCGCTCCTGACAGAGGGTGCACCAGGTGGCCGACTGATGGGGATCGCAGGAGAAGGGGCAATCAGCCACCACCTCGATCTCGGGGAGGAGGGCCGCCAGGGCACGGGCGGCCGTGGATTTCGCGGTGCCCCGCTCGCCACGGATCAGAACTCCGCCGATCTGCGGGTAGATGGCGCAGAGCACCAGGGCGCGCTTCATTCGCTCCTGATCGACGATCGCTGTAAATGGGAACACCACACGCATGGGAAACCCCCTTCTTTACCGGAATCCGATGGGCAGCGGCGAGCGCGGGGCATGGGCGGTTGCCTTTCATTCTATCGAAAACTGGGAACTGGTCAAAAAGATGGAGGCCCGGTGGGCCCAAAAATCCTTAGGATCCCCTTCCCGCACCGCGGAACGGTGCGGGAAGGGAGATGAGGGGAAGGGGTCACCCGCCGGTCCGGGGTAGTGGGACGCTCAATCCTAGGTCAACACGACCTATCCTTCAACGCAGCGGGAATCGGCTCTGCCTCCCCATCGGGGGGGCGCGGTCGATCCTCAGCGCCTGCATCCAGGCCCGTTGGGGAAGATCCCGGAACGTGAGTCCTCCCTTCGCTCATCGTCCTCCCACCCGGACGAGGATCGGATCGATCTCGGGCACCGGCATCCGGCCCCAGGCGGCCCATGCCTCCCGGGCCTCCGCGACGACGAACAGGGAGCCGGTGACCAGGATCGGGCCGCCTTCCGCGAAGGCTTCCTCAAGGGCCTGCGCCACCTCGCCGCGGATCCGCCAGGAAAGACCCAGCCCCTCCGCCGCCTCCGCCAGGCGCTGAGGGTCCGCGGCCCGGGGATGACGGGATCGAGTGAGCCAGACCTTCTCCACCAGTGGCCATAGCGGCCTCAGGATGGTTATCGGATCTTTATCCGCGGAAACCCCGAAGATCAGCCGCCAGCGATGCCCTGGGAACACCTCCGCGATCGTCTCCGCCAGCCGCGCCGCGGAGGCGTCGTTGTGCGCCCCATCCAGGACTAGCGGCGGGTCCTCCCGCAGGATCTCGAAGCGCCCCGGCCACTTCACCTGCTCCAGCCCCTCGCGGATCGCCTCGTCGGGGATCCCCCACCCCTGCTCCCGTAACTGGAGCATGGCCGCCACCGCGAGGGCGGCGTTCTCCCACTGGTGGCGCCCCAGCAGCGGCAGGCGGACGGACCAGCGGGCTCCGTCCGGGGCGCGGATCTCCCCCCACTGGCCGGCCGGCGAGATCTTCTCCGGGCCGTATCGCCAGCCGTCGAGGGTGAACAGCGGGACATCCCGCTCCTCGGCCACCTGGCGCAGCACGGCCATCGCCTCTTCCGGCTGGGGGGCCGTCACCGCGGGAACCCCTGGCTTCAGGATGCCCGCCTTCTCGAAGGCAATGTGGGCCAACGTCGGGCCCAGGATCTCCGTGTGATCCCGGCTGAGGGCGGTGATCAGACAGACGGCCGGCGAGACCACATTGGTGGAATCCAGCCGTCCTCCCAGGCCCACCTCCACTACCGCGATCTCCACCCCGGATTCCGCGAAGGCGAGGAACCCCATCGCCGTCAGAAGGTCGAAAACCGTGAGCTCGGGATCCGCCTCGATCAGCGGGCGAAGCCGCTGGAAGAGATCCGCCACCGCCGAACGGGAGAGCATCTCCCCCGCGATGCGGATCCGTTCCCGCATGGTATGCAGATGAGGGGAGGTGTAGAGGCCGGTCCGATACCCGGCCGCCCGAAGGATCGCTTCGGCCATAGCGGCCGTAGAGCCTTTCCCCTTCGTGCCCGCAATATGGATCACGGCATAGCGGCGATGGGGATTTCCGAGCCGCTCCAGGAGACGCCGGACAGGATCCAGGCGGAACGCCTCCGGCATCTGGGGCCGACGGGTTTCAAAATTCGCCCGTCCGAACAGATCGAACAGGGCAGCCAGATAAGCGCTCTCCTCCCTTGCCTCTCCCATCCTCAAATCCTCCGCAGGGCATGCTCTGATCGAATGGAGGGGACTGCCTTCGGGGCCTCCCCAAAGGGCCGTCCTCCTCATTTTCTCCCCGGAGCCCGGAGGGGCCTCCGGGGAGGGATTTTCCCGGCCCAGTATAAATCACAAGCGTTACACAGTTCCTGCTCTTATCCATCGATGATCGGCTCGCGGCGCCATCCTGTCCAGCGAGGGCATCCTGATCGTGAAAGCAAAAAGGCATGGTCCCCTCCGCCCTTACGACAGGGTATAATCAAGGTGGGTGGGAAGCGTTCCCCCCGCGCCGGGAGATCCCCAGCGCGGGGCGAAGTTCCCCGGCATGAAAGGCGCTTCCGTCCCATGGAGCCTTACCACTTTCACCGATAGGGGGAAGGCTATGAGCGGCCGCTATGCGTTCTTCAAGGGGCGCATCGTGCCCATCGAGGAAGCCGTGGTCAGCGTGCGGACCCACGCCTTCAACTACGGGACGGGGGTCTTCGAAGGGATACGGGCCTACTGGAACGATGAGGAACAGCAGCTCCTCATCTTCCGGCCCCGCGAGCACTACGAACGCCTCCTTGCCTCCGCCCGAATGCTCCTGATGAGCTTCCCCTACACACCGGACGACCTCACCCGCATCACCGTCGAGCTGCTCCAAAAAGAGGGATACCGCGAGGACGTCTACATCCGCCCGATCGCCTACAAGGCCGATGAGGTCATCGGAGTCCGCCTGCACAACCTCAAGGAGGAGTTGACCATCTGGACGACCCCCTTCGGCCATTATATTGAGCGCGAGGCGGCCCATGTGATGGTCTCCTCCTGGCGGCGGATCAACGACAACGCCATCCCCGCCCGCTCCAAGATCACCGGCGCCTATGTGAACTCCGCCCTGGCCAAGAGCGAGGCCATGCTCAATGGGTTCGACGAAGCGATCGTGCTCACAGAGGACGGCCACGTCGCCGAAGGGAGTGCGGAGAACCTCTTCATCATCCGGAATGGGGTTCTGATCACCCCGCCGGTGACCGATGAGATCCTTGAGGGGATCACCCGGCGCACCATTATGGATCTCGCCCTCCACGAGCTGGGGATCCCGACGGTGGAGCGCCACATCGACCGCACCGAGCTTTACTACGCGGACGAGATGTTCCTCTGCGGCACCGGCGTGCAGCTCGTCCCGGTGGTTTCGGTGGATCGGCGGCCGGTGGGCACGGGGGAGATCGGGCCGATCACCCGTCGGCTCCACGATCTATACTTCGACGTGGTCCGGGGGAAGGTGCCGAAGTACCGCCACTGGTGCACGCCGGTTTACGCCCCGGAGCCGGTGCGGGCCTCCGAATAGGCGATCCGGACAGTTTTCTCCAACGTGGGGGCACGGCGACGCCGTGCCCCCACGTTTTGAGGGGAAGATCCATCGCTCCTCTCTCTCCGCAGTCCTCAGGGCCTCCTTTCCAAAGCCCAGAGGCTTCGAGGAGGGGAGCCGGCTTGCCCCCATAGCCGTCGGTCATGGCCTTTGCGAGGGGGACTTGGGGGCTGGGCAGGCCGCCGAAGGCGTCCCCCCTTGAACCCCCGGGTTGAGTTAGAATGATAACATACTCTGAAACCCAGAGGGGGGATGGTGGGACAGGCAAGGAAACGCCTGTCCCACCACAGCTTACCCTTTCTATCCGGGATGGTGGAGGATGACCCTTCGGAACAGTGAGCTGGGATGGTTGCTGGAGCGGCGGCGGATGCGGCGGGCTCGCAGCCGCCAGGGAACCCGCGCCTGGATCCGCCTGGCGCTGGTGGCCGTGATCTTCCTCACAACGGCCTTCGGGGTGCTCACCGCGGCCGGCGTGGCCGGGGCCGCCGCGCTATATACGAGCCTGGTCCGGGATCTCGACCCTTCGCGCATTGAGGCCAGCGCCAGAGCCTTCGAAACCACGAAAATCTACGACCGCACCGGCCGCATCCTGCTCTACGAAGTCATCGATCCCACCTGGGGCGATCGGACATGGGTCCCCCTGGACCAGATCCCGCTCTCCCTGCGCCAGGCCACCATCGCCATTGAGGATCGCTCGTTCTATGAGAACCCAGGGATCAACCCGCGGGGCCTACTGCGGGCCCTCTGGATCAACCTGCGCACCGGCGGCGAGATCGTCCAGGGCGGCTCCTCCATCACCCAGCAATTGGTGAAGAACACCCTCATCGATCCTCAGGAGCGCTACCAGCGCTCCTATGCCCGCAAGATTAAGGAAATCCTTCTGGCCCTGGAGATCTCCCGGCGCTACTCCAAGAACCAGATCCTGGAGCTCTATCTGAACACGAACTTCTATGGGAACCTGGCCTATGGGGTCGAGGCGGCCGCTCGGATCTACTTCGGGAAGCACGTGTGGGAGCTCAACCTAGCGGAGTCGGCGATGCTGGCCGCCATCCCTCAGTTCCCCAGCCTGAACCCCATCGACGCACCCCGGGAGGCCAAGCGGCGCCAGGAACTGGTGTTAGACGCCATGGTGAAAGAAGGCTACATCACGCCGGAGGAAGCCGCGGCCGCTAAAGCCCAGCCCCTCCAGATCCGGCGCAAGCCGACGGAGCGCTTCGACATCAGGGCCCCTCACTTCTCCATCTACGTCCGCCGCTGGCTGGAGGAGCGCTTCGGGCCGGACCTGGTGAACCGGGGCGGGCTGCGGGTCTACACTACCCTGGATTGGGACCTCCAGCAATACGCCGAGGAAGCGGTCCGCCGCCATGTAGAAAAGCTGAAGTCCGAAAACCGCAACGTGACCAACGGGGCCTTGGTGGCCATCCGGCCAAAGACCGGTGAGATCCTGGCGATGGTGGGGAGCGTGGATTACTGGGATGAGTCCATCGATGGTCGTTTCAACGTAGCGGTCGACGGCCTGCGGCAGCCGGGCTCCTCCTTCAAGCCCTTCACCTACGCCACGCTGCTCAGCCAGGGAGTCCCGGCCTCCCACCTGTTCTGGGATGTCCCCAAGACCTTCGACCAGGGCCCGGGGATGCCGCCCTATGCGCCAGAGAACTACGATCGCAAATTCCACGGCCCCCAGCGGATGCGGCTGGCCCTGGCCCGCAGCTATAACATCCCGGCGGTGGAGGCCCTGCAGATGGCCGGGATCGCCAACGTGATCCGCCTGGCCCACCGCATGGGGATCACCACCCTGGATAAGGGGCTGGATTACTATGGCCTGGCCCTCACCCTGGGCGGCGGCGAGGTCCGTTTGATCGATATGGTCTACGCCTTCAGCGTCTTCGCCAACCACGGCTTCATGGCCGGGGCGCCGGTGCCCGAGGAACGCCGTCGCCCGGGCTACCGGGAGCTGGATCCGGTCCCTGTGCTCCGGGTGGAGACGCCCGATGGGAAGGTCCTCTGGGAATACCGCCAGCCTGAGGTGCAGGCCATCCTGGACCCGCGGGTCGCTTACCTGATCACCAGCATCCTCTCGGACAACGCGGCCCGCTGGGAGGCGTTCGGACGGGGGAACGCGTTGGAGCTCTCCCGGCCCGCCGCGGTGAAGACCGGGACGACGAACGATTTCCGAGACAACTGGACCATCGGCTACACGCCGCAGCTGGCCGTGGGCGTTTGGGTGGGGAACACCGACAACAGCCCGATGCGCAATGTGTCCGGGATCGCCGGGGCAGCCCCCATCTGGCACGACGTGATGGAATATGCCCATCGAAATCTCCCGGTGGAGCCTTTCCAGCGGCCGCCCGGCCTGATCGAGAAGACGATCTGCGCCGTCTCCGGGAAGCTTCCCGGCCCTTACTGCCCGACCGTGCGGGAGCTGTTCATCCCCGGCACCGAGCCCCAGGAGGTCTGCGATCTCCATCAGGCGTTCCTGATCAACCGGGAGACCGGCAAGCTGGCCACCGCCAGCACGCCGCCCGATCAAATCGAGGAAAAGGTCTTCCTGGTGGTCCCGCCGGAGGCCCTGGGCTGGGCCCGGGAGACCGGCATCCCTCAGCCGCCCACGGAATACGACACTCAGTTCGCCCAGCCGGTCGGCGACGTGGCCATCCTGAACCCCGCTCCTTACGCCTACGTGCGGGGGATCGTCCCCATCATCGGCAACGCCCGGGGCGATGTGGCTTTCTATCGGGTGGCGGTGGGCGCTGGCCTGAATCCCACCGCCTGGATCCCCATCGGGCCGGATCACGGAAATCCGGTGGATAACGGCCTGCTGGAGAACTGGGACACGGCGGGCTTCGCCGACGGCCTTTACACCTTACAGCTCACGGTGGTCCGCCACGACGGGAGCGTGCACACCGCGGTGGCCCCCGTGACGGTGGATCATACCCCGCCTTCGGTCCGCGTAGTCTACCCGCGGGAAGGCGAACGCTACAGCCCGGCGGACGAGTGGATCAGCGTGAACATAGAGGTCTCGGACAACTACGCGATGGATCGGGTGGAGTTTTATGCGGATGGCCAGCCGTTCGCCGTGCGGGACGTGCCGCCGTTCAACGCCAAATGGTATTTCCGGCAGGTAGAGCGCGATCGGCTGCTGGGTTGCCACGAATTCTGGGTGAAAGCCTACGACAAGGCTGGCAACGAAACCGAGAGCAATCGCGTTCGGGCCTGCGTGGGCCGTTAAACTTACGGGGGGAGAAGAGGGAAAGCCTCGCCGCCTCCTCTCCGATGATCCTATGGACATAAGCCTCGTTAACATCAAGGGACCAATCTTGCCCGAAACCCGCTCTTCCAGTTATACTCATTTCGCCAACACTTCTCTAACTTGAGTGGCTTTGGAGGGAGGGGTTTTAGGGGCGGAGCCTGGCACCTTTGGCGCCAAGCTCCGCCCCTAAAAGTATTTTTGATCTCCTCTTCCCACCGCCCTCTGGGCCGTGGGGAGGGGGATAGGGGAGTGAGGAGTGGGGTTATCCAGACCTGGTCGCTGCACCTTCAACGGCGTAGTTCCTACCACCAAAAGTCTCGCCACCGCCCGCTCCTGAACACCCAGGAAGGGATCCATCGAAGGGGGCGCGATGGTCACGGAGCTCCCGATCGCCCGAACGAAACTCCACCCGCCGGTGCGGCGCGGCCCGCTGCTGGATCGCCCTCGCCTGCTGAACTTCCTCCACGAGAACATCGACAAAACCCTCATCCTGATCTCCGCCCCGGCCGGCTACGGGAAGACCTCCCTGCTCGTCCAGTTTTACCACGACACCGACCTGCCCGTCGCCTGGTATAGCCTGGATGAGACGGACCAGAACACCCATCGGTTCGCGGAACATCTGGTCGCCGCCCTCCGCGAGCGGTTCCCCGCCTTCGGCCGCACCACGATCGGCGTCCTGCGGGCCGGGGCCGCCCCCGACGCCGTGGCCACGGCCATGATCAACGATATGCTGGAGAACATCCCCGATTACTTTGCCATCGTCCTGGACGACTATCACGTGGTGGCCGAGCACCCGGGGATCCAGATCCTGGTCCGCCACCTGCTGGAACACGCGCCGGAGCACCTCCATATCCTCCTGGCCAGCCGCGGCCCCCACGGCCTCCCCCTCACCCGACTGGTGGCCCGTCAGCAGGCGACAGGCCTTGGCGCCCAGCACCTGGCCTTCACCCCCGAGGAGATCCACGCCCTCTTCACCCGCCACCTCGCCCTGGAACTCTCCGAGGTGGAGGCCCGGGCCCTGGCCCGGGAGACCGAAGGCTGGATCACCGCCATCCTGCTCCTGGCCCAGCATATCCGGGAAGAAGGCGCCCGGCCGACCCTCCGGCCCGGGGAGCCCGGGACCCTCTACCGTTACCTGGAGGAGGAAGCCCTGGCCCGTCAGCCTCCCGAGCTCCAGGAGTTCCTCCTGGAGACGGCCATCCTCCCCATCTTTAACGTCGCCGCCTGCAACGCCATCCGGGGGCGCGCCGATTCCGCTCGCTGGATTGAGGAGGCCGACCGGCGCCAGCTCTTCCTCATCCAGGTGGAGACCACCCGGGAGGGGCCCTGGTATCGTTACCATCACCTGTTCCGGGACTTTCTCAATCTCTATCTGCGGGAACGGGACCCCGGGCGCTACCAGATCCTGCACCAGCGGGCCGGGAGATGGTTCGCCGGCCGCGGCGACGCCGAGGCCGCCGTCCCCCACTTCCTGGAGGCTGGGGACCTGGACGCGGCGGTGGAGGCCATGGAGGGGGCGGTGCGGGGCCTCTATGCCGCTGGCCGCCTGGAGACCCTGGGGCGGTGGTTCCGCGCCCTCCCTCCGGACCGTCTCCGGCGGGCCCCTCGTTTGCTCCTTTATCAGGCGAAGATGATGGCCGACACGGGTCGATTGGAAGCAGCATTAGCCCTTCTTGAACAAATCGAAATTGATTCTAAGGGAATAGATGACCTAACTCGGGTAGAAATCGAGGTTCAGCGAGCCTCTACGTTGAAGCTAATGGACCGTCACGCCGAAGCAGTCACCGCCGCCGAGGCCGCCCTCGCCCACAGCCGGCCGGAGTGGGCCCACCCGATGGCCTCGGCCTATCGCCTCCGGGGCTTCGCCCGCCTCGCCCTGGGCCGCCCCCGGGAGGCAGAGCACGATCTCCGGCAGGCGATGGCCCTGTTCCGGGCCCTCGAAGCCCCGGTGGATCTGGTGAACACGCTGATCGAGCTCGCCGAGGCCCTGCGGGCCCAGGACCGGCTGGTGGAGATGGACCTCTACCTCCAGGAGGCCCTGGCCCTGGCCCGGACCCTGGAGAACCCTCGGCCGCTGATCGCCCTTCTGAATAACATGGGCTATACAGCCTACACCCAGTGCCAGTTCGAGGCCGCCCGCCGCTACTATGAGGAGGGCCTGGGCCTGGCCCGCCAGGTCGGTGACCGCCGGATGGAGGCCTTCCTCTTAATGGGTTTGGGGGACCTGGCTCGGGACGAGGAGCAGCTGGAGGAGGCCCTGGAGGCCTACCGAGCGGCCCTGGAGATCGCCCGGGAGATCCGCAACGCCTTCCTCATGGCCTACGGGCTGGAGGGGATGGGGCGG
>NZ_JANWXB010000408.1 GCF_025055495.1 Thermoflexus sp.
TGGGGAAGAGACAGCTATCAGGAAAGTGAGGCAGACGCTCTATCCCATTCTGCAACGGGTCTTGAACCTATGGAATCCATTTCCCGGAGGTGTTGCCCATGTCCACGGAGAGAACGCTTGCCCGAGGGCTGTATTTCGAAGATCTGGAGGTGGGCTGGAAGGTGCGCACCCCAGGCCGCACGATCACCGAAGCGGACATCGTGGCGTTCGCCGGGCTTTCCGGGGATTACACCCCGCTGCACACGGACGCGGAATACGCTCGGGGCACGATCTTTGGGGAACGGATCGCCCACGGTCTGCTCGGCCTGTCCATCGCCTCGGGGCTGGCCACCCGGCTTGGATTTCTGGAGGAGACCGTGGAGGCTTTCACCGGTCTGGAGTGGAAATTCCGGGCTCCCATCCGCATCGGGGATACCATTCACGCGGAGATCGAGGTGGTCCAGAAGCGATCCACCCCGGATGGCCGGGCGGGCTTCGTGGTGTTTCAGGTGCAGGTTCTGAACCAGCGCGGCGAAGTGACGCAGAAAGGCCAGTGGACCCTGCTGGTTCGTGCGCGGGGGGCTTAAGAGAGAAGTGCTCTGCCAATCCAAGGATCCCGCCGGGATATCGCGCTCTCCGTTTGTCTCAGGTCCGGTCATTCTGGCTGTGGGCTCCTCCCCCCCAAGTGGGGAAGGATATCCCCCATTTGGGGGAAGAGCTTCCACGGTCTGTTATAAATTTTACAAGCGCTATCGCACCGGATATACTTTTTAAAAGCCTCCCCAGAGGGAAAGGGAAAGAGTTTGAGGCTGAGTGGACGTGAGAGAGCGGGGCGTGGGAGGAGCTCCATCAGCCCCTCCAATCTCTCTGGGAAAAAGAATCGCTTTAAGGGGTCGATCTGCCCCTACCAATTCCTAAGGGAGGCCTAGGCCATGCCAAAGCGGTTTGTCTCATGGATGATCGGGGGTCCTCAGGGCAGTGGAATCAACGTGGCCGCGGAGACCCTCGCGAAGGCCTTCAGCCGGGGTGGGCTTTACGTCTTCGCCAACATCGAATACCACTCCAACATCATGGGCAAACACAGCTACTATCGGGTCCGGGTATCCGAGGATCCGATCCACGCTTCGGTCGATGAGGTTCACTTGCTCGCTGCGCTGGATGAGGAAACCCTCTTCGGAGACCACCATCACAACCCCGAGTTCCCCACCCACCATGGCCACGTCCATGAGGTGGTTCCGGGCGGTGGGATCATCTACGACGCGGATCTGGGAGATATCCAGAATCGCCTGAAGCGGGATGATCTGCGCCTTTATCCGGTGCCATATTTTGAGATGATCCGACGGGCGCTGGAGCCCTTCGGCAAGGCGGCGGAATACCGGCAATACGACATCATGCGGAACACGGTGGCCCTGGGGGCTACCCTGGCGGTCCTGGATTACGATTTCGATCTCGTCGCGGAGGTGATCCGCGAGCAGTTCAAAGGGCGTCGGGCCCGGCTGGCAGATCTGAACATTCAGGCCCTGCGGGTCACCTATGACTATGTGCGCGAACAGTTCGGCAACGGCTTCCCATGGAAGGTTCGCAAGCGGGAGCGGCGAGATCAGATCCTGATCCGAGGCGTGCAGGCGGTGGCCCTGGGCAAGCTCCAGGCGGGGCTGGGGGTGCAGACCTATTACCCGATCAGCCCGGCGACGGATGAAAGCACGTATCTGGAGGCCGTCCAGAGCAAATACAACGTGGTGGTCATCCAGACCGAGGATGAGATCTCCGCGATCAACATGGCGGTCGGCGCCGCCCACGCAGGCGCCCGGGCCTCCACCTCCACCGCAGGGCCGGGCTTCGCCCTGATGCCAGAGGGCATCGGGTTCGCGGCCATCACCGAGGCGCCGGGCCTGGTGGTGTTCCTCTACCAGCGCGGCGGCCCCAGCACCGGGTTGCCTACCCGCACTGAGCAGGCGGATCTCGGATTCGCCCTCCACCCGGCCCACGGCGAGTTCCCCCATATCGTCATCGCCCCGGGCGATGTGGTCGAGGCCTTCTACGACAGCTTCGAGGCCTTCAACTGGGCCGATCGCTACCAGATGCCGGTGATCGTGCTGGTGGATAAATACCTGGCTAGCAGCTATATCACTGTGCCCCGCTTCGAAACCCGTCACCTGACGATCGATCGGGGAATTCGCTATCAGCCCGCCGGTCGGCGGGATGGATACCTGCGTCACGAGGTGACCGAAAACGGGATCTCCCCGTGGGTGGTTCCGGGCACCGAGGGGGTGGTTTTCTGGACGACCAGCGATGAGCACAACCCTAAGGGCCACATCTCCGAAGGGGTGGTCCATCGGGTGGAGCAAATGGATAAGCGTATGCGCAAGCTGGAGCTGGCCGCCCGGGAGATCCCGGACAGCAAGAAGTTCACCCTTCACGGCCCGGCGGATGCTCAGGTCACCCTGGTGGGATGGGGGACCACCAAGGGCGCCGTCCTGGATGCCCTGGAGGAGCTGTCGGCCCTGAACGGGCTGACGTTTAACTTCCTGCAGATCCGGATGATGCGGCCCTTCCCGGCCGAGCCGGTGGGGGCGATCCTGCGGCGGGCCCGTCGGGTGATCCTGATCGAGAACAACTACTCCGGCCAGCTGGGGAACCTGATCCGGGAGATGACCGGGTTCCGGATCCCCCACCGGGTGCTGAAATACGACGGCCGGCCGTTCACGGTGAACGAGATCATCGAAGGGGTTCGTCGCGCCCTGGAAAACAACGAAGAGCGGATTGTGATGATCTCCAGCGAAGCCCGAGAGGTGATCCCATGGCCTACGCGGTGAAAGATTACAAAACCGAAGTCTGGGTGGACTGGTGCCCTGGTTGTGGGGATTTCGGGATCCTGAACGCGGTTCATCAAGCGCTGGCTGCTTTGCAGCTCCCTCCGCACAAGGTGGCGGTCTTCTCCGGGATCGGCTGTTCGGGGAAGACGCCGCACTACGTCGGAACCTACGGAGTCCACACCCTCCACGGCCGGGTGTTGCCGGTGGCCACCGGGTTCAAGCTGGCCAACCCCGAGATGACGGTGATCGCGGTGGGCGGGGATGGCGACGGCTATGGGATCGGGGCCGGGTATTTCCTGGCCGCCGGGCGCCGGAACGTGGATCTCACCTACATCGTGTTCAACAACGGCGTCTACGGCCTGACCAAAGGCCAGGCTTCCCCCACCCTGCCCAAGGGCGTGCAGACCAAGTCCCTTCCTGAGCCTAACCTGATGGAGGCCCTCAATCCGATCGCCGTGGCCCTGGGGGCGGGCTACACCTTCATCGCCCGCGGCTACGCCTACGACGTGCGGCACTTGCGGGATCTGATCGTCGCCGCCATCCAGCACCGGGGGACGGCGCTGATCGACGTCCTCCAGCCCTGCCCGACCTACAACAACATCTACACGCGAGAGTATTACAACGCACGGGTCTACAAGCTGGAGGAGGGCGGATACGACCCGGTGGTTCGCGATCCAACCGATGAGAAAGAGATCATCGCCAAGAAGGCGCAGGCCCTTTTGAAGGCCTACGAGAACGGAGATCGCATCCCCATCGGGATTTTCTACCGGGTGGAGCGGCCCACCTTAGAAGACGAGCTGGCGGCTCGCCTCCCACACTGGGGGAAGGCCCTGGCCGATCTGGAGCCGATCTACCGCCGCGATCTCACGCCCTTGCTGGACGAGCTTCGTTAACCTGTCCCGCCAGGGTTTCTGTTCGGAATCCTGAGCCCGAAGAGAGAAAGGGCCGGGGGATGTCGAAGATGTCCCTCCGGCCTTTTTTGATTAGGATTGGGCGTCACACGGTTGGGGGCCGGTCGCGATGAGGCGAAAGTCCCCCTCCCCGGCGGCCCTTTGGACCATGGGGAGAGGGGATCCAAGATTCCTCGAGGGATTCACCGCGTTCGTTCGTGTGGGGGAGGGATCCAAACGCTGAGGGGACCAGAAGGAGCTCCGGTCGGAGATCGGAGATCACTCCACCGCGAGGACGCGGAAGGTCAGGACGCCGGCCGGCGCCTCCACGATGATCACATCCCCCGGCGCCCGGCCCAGCAGCGCCTGGCCCAGCGGCGACTCATAGGAGATCTTGCCCTGGGTGGGATCCGCCTCGGCAGGCCCCACCAGCACATAAGTCTCCGGCGCGCCCCCATCTTCCACGACGGTGACGCGGGACCCCAGGCGCACGCGGCCGTCCTCCGACGGCCGGGTCTCGATCAGGATGGCGCTGTTGAGGATCGCCTCCAGGGTCCGGATCCGGCCTTCGACGAAGGCCTGCTCCTCCTTCGCCGCGTGGTAGTCCGCGTTCTCCGAGAGATCGCCCTGCTGGATGGCGAAGCGCAGGCGTTCGGCGATCTCCCGACGCTTGATCGTGCGCAGGTATTCCAGCTCCTCTTCCAGTTGCCGCTTCCCCTCCGGCGTCAGATACGTCGGCCCAACTGCCGCCATGCTCTTGCTCTCCACAAAGGGGGAGTTCCTCAAGCTCCGCCGTTCCAGGACGGATCTAATTATACCAGCCGGGATGAGGGGAAACAAGTCGAAGAGGCGTCTTCGGAGACCTCCGAGGAAGGGCATAGAGGCCTGCGCTCAATCCCCAGCGGTGGCGGCGCGGAAAGAAATATACGCTTCTCTTTCGACAGAATAAATGGTCGACGGGGCCTTCGGTCGATGCGCATCGCCGATGGAAGCCGGCCTCGCCCCTCTTTCCCCCCTATCGATAGCCCTTCAAGCGGCAGGAGGGCAGGGGAGGAGCGCAATCCATCTCGAAGGGCCAGGGGCTTCGAGGATCGCACTCCAGCGGACGGTGAAGGCCTCCTGTTACAGGATGGTTGCATCGTGTAATCAGACGGTTACCCTTTTGAAGTGCCCGGAAACATAAGGAAATAAACGGGGAGAGCAGGGATTCGAAAGAGGAGATTAAGATAGAGGGTGTTCGGTATGCGCCGCTATGGCGCGGAAGGTAGAGACGCGCAACAGCCCCGTGGCCCTGAAGCGAGCCGTTGCCCTGTTGCCAGCGCGTCCATCTTTCCATCCAGTCGGGAAGTGGAATCTGATTCAGACGGGACAGCCTGTTCCGCCGCCGTCCCTGCGACAGGTTCTCCAACGCCGACGGCGGGGGCTTCTCCCACGCCGCCTTCTGCCTCTCCCACCCTGTCCTCGACTGTGGGTTTGCCTCCTCCGGCCTGCCGCTGGCCGGTCTGGAACACGGTGACCCCTCTCCCTTGCCGGATCTGGCCGTCTGGCGCTGGATGCTGCTCCAGAAGGCGGGGCGGACGCTGCGCCATCTCGCGGATCTGCCCCTCCCTCTCTTCCTGCGGGCGCGTTCGGCCGATGGCCGATGGCTACGGGGCGTGGCGGCCTTCGATTCCCTCTCCGGCGACTCGGAGACGTTCCGCACCTACCCTACGGTCGGGGTTATGGGTGGACCGACAGGGAACCGGCCATCGCTGGCATGGGGCGCCGGAGACGCCGGATGCGCTGAGCCCGGCCACGTTCTCGCCCCCCAGGCCCGACGACCGCTCCGGGCAGGCCCTTCGTTTCCTGGACTGGATCGACGTCCTGGCGCCGTCGGAGGCGACCCCGAAGCGGGCGGTGGGGGGGCCAGATGCCCCGCCGACCCCGCCGGGCCCCCTGTCGATGTTCGGAGGGCAAATCGTGTGGACGAATGATGCGGCGTGGTGCAGGTGGAAGGGCGCTGGCTGCGGCCCCTTGAGGCGACGGCCACCGCCCAGGCTCGGCGCGCCCTCCAGGAGACCGCCCCGTTGGGCCAGCTCGCCTACATCCAAGATGGCGATCTATACGTGAAAGCGTTGCCGGACGGGCCGCCGCGGCGCCTGACGGACGACGGCCGCAACCGGGAGCCCCGGTGGTCGCCCTCCGGGCGCTGGCTGGCCTTCCGGAAAGGGGAAGAGGAGCTATGGGCGATCTCTCCGGAAGCGGGCGTCTCGCGCTGGATCGATCAGCAGGTGGGCGCCTTTGCCTGGTATCCAGTCACCGACACCCTCGCCTACGTGCTCGAGGACCAGATCCTGCACCTGTATCATCCGCCGACGGGGAGGATCGTCGTCCAGTGGCGGGCGCCAACCAGCCGGATCGGCGGCATCGCTTGGCAGCCGGGAGGGCGGTTCCTCGCGATGGAATATGAATATCCCCCCACAGAGGGTCAATCGGGCTCCTGGGAGATCTTCCTGCTCTCCGCCGACGGATCCTCGGCGCAGGTCCTCTTTCAGGGGGATGGCACGATCGCCGGGTGGACGCCGGACGGCCGCTTTTTGTTCCTCTGGAGCGGCCTGCGGTCAGCGCCTTCGATCGCCGTCGACGGCGTACCGGCGTTGACGGTGGCCGCCCCGGCCAGCCCGGGGGGAGGCGCTTCCGCCCGGCTGGTCCTGCCTGCCTTCTCGCTGGCCTATCGGGATTT
>NZ_JANWXB010000418.1 GCF_025055495.1 Thermoflexus sp.
TCTACATCGAGACGTATAAGACGGCTGCTCCTCCGAACTCGCTGAACTGGGGCTTTGACGAAGCGCTTCGAAGCATGGCGGCGGGCGAGGCAGCTACCATGATCAGCTACAACTGGATGCTGCCTACCCTGAACAACCCGCAGGGGCCTGCCGGCCCCTTGGCGGGGAAGTTTGCCCTGTATGAAGTGCCCGGCGGCAAGGCGGTGCTCGGCGCATGGCATTGGGCGATCCCCCGCAATGCCCCCAACAAGGACGCCTCTTGGCGCTTTATCTCCTGGGTCACCTCGAAGCGGATCGAAAAGCAGCGGGTGATCCTGGGTGGGGCCCCGGTGCGGGTCAGCGCGATGAAGGACCCGGAGGTCTGGCAGAAGGGTTTCGGGCAGGGCTATTACGAGACCGTTCTGAAGATCCTGGAGGATGCTGAGCCTCTGGCTCGAGGTCCTAGGGCGGAGGAAATCATCCAGGTGGTGGGCACTGAGCTCAACGCAGCGGTGGCTGGGGAGAAGACGGCGGAGCAGGCGCTAAAGGACGCGGCGGCTCAGGTCCGTCGGATCCTCGGCCGGTGAAAGTGGGGCTCTCGTCGGGCGGCAGGGGCTACTGAGGGTGACTCCTGCCGCCCAGAGGATCTTCTCGACGGGAGGCGATGAGGATGGGTCGCCGGAATCGATGGCTGGGCCGTCGGATGGTGTTCCCGCTCCTCCTGCTATTGCTGGCCGTCCAGGGATATCCGATGGCCTTCGCTGCATATATCTCGTTACACGACTATCGCCTTACCGCCCTCCATCAGGTCCAGTGGATAGGGACTGCACAATATGTGGGGCTGCTAGAGAATCCTTCCTACTGGACGGCGATGCGGAACACGCTGATCTTCGTGTTCGGGGCAGTGGGGCTGGAGCTGTTGCTGGGGTTCCTGCTCGCCTACCTTCTCTGGCGGCCGGTGCCGGCCCAGAACGTCTTCCGGGCGGTCCTCCTGACTCCGATGTTCGTGACTCCCATCGCCGTGGGCCTGATGTTCCGGTTCCTGCTGAACAACCAGCTAGGGATTATTCCAGTCTGGTTGCGGGCCCTGGGCGTGGAGATCGACTGGTTCGGGCCGGATCTAGCCCTTTTTTCTCTCATTCTGATCGACGTCTGGCAGTGGACGCCGTTGATGGTGCTCCTTCTGTTAGCCGGGCTAGAGGCCATGCCCTCGGAGCCCTTTGAGGCCGCGCGGGTGGATGGCGCCTCAGAATTTCAGATCCTTCGGCACCTCACGATCCCGCTTCTCCGGCCGGTCATGCTGGCTGCTGTTCTTATCCGCATGCTGGATGCCTTCCGGGTGTTCGAGTATGTATATGCCATCACACGGGGAGGTCCAGGAGAGCGGACAGAGACCATTCTGTTTCACATTTATCGTGTGGGTTTCCTTTACTTTCGACTAGGAGAAGCAGCAGCGATGGCCTTCACCCTGGCGGTTGTGATTTTCATTCTGGTGGCGCTTCTTTTCCGCATCTTGCGGCGTCAGGAGGCGCTGGCATGACCGGGCTGGCTCGTAGCATCTCGGTAAGGATCACGCCCGCCCGGGAGGCGCTCCGCTGGAGGCGACGCTGGCCGATTCTTCTCCGGCTGGGAATGCTCGTGGTTGCTGCGATCGCTGTTCTCTTTCCCTTCCTGTGGGTTTTCATGGCCTCTCTGAAGCCGCCGGTGGAGTTGAGCCGCCCTTCGCTGTTCGGATTCGAGCCCACCGGGGTCAACTGGTCGGAGGTCTGGCTGGGCTCGCCCTTTGCCCGTTATTTCCTGAACAGCGTCATCGTAGGGGGGATCACCGTTGTGGTTTCCCTCATCGTTGGCGCGCCTGCCGCTTACGCCTTCTCCCGTTTCCGCACCGGAGGGATTGGGCTACGGTTTCTGATTTTAGCGGCTCAGATGATGCCGCCGGCTCTGTTCGTCATTCCCTTCTTTTTAATGGCCTACTATGTCGGTCTTTTAGACACGGTCTGGGCGGTGGCAATCGCTCATCTGACTTTCATTGCTCCTTTAGTGACATGGTTTCTGATCGGGTTTCTGGAGGATGTGCCTCGAGATCTGGAAGAGCAGGCGATGGTCGATGGCTGCACCCGGTGGCAGGCCTTTATGAAGGTAGTTCTGCCAGCCGCTCGCCCTGGCCTCGCTGCTGCGGGCCTCTTCGCTTTCATTATGTCTTGGAATGAAATGTTTTATGCTCTGATGCTGGCCGGAGGACATTCCAAGACGTTACCCGTCGCGATTGCAGGTTATTGGACTTTTCGAGGAGTAGATATGGGGAAAATGTCCGTGGCGATTACCTCCGCGGTGATCCCTGTGATGATCGCCTCCTTCTTTGTGCAGCGTTACTTGGTGCGGGGGTTGGGTGGGGGAGCCCTCAAGGGATAGGCTGGGCCGGTCAATCGCCGCTTACGCCATGGGCAA
>NZ_JANWXB010000423.1 GCF_025055495.1 Thermoflexus sp.
CTGGACAAAGCACTAGGATGTGCATTGAATTTGGAGGGACGGGACCTCTCACCGCACGGCCTCTTCCTCCGCCATCCGACGGGTCTGATCTTCTATGATCAGCGCCTCGATGAGAGGATCCAGATCGCCATCCAGGATCTCCTGCAGCCGATACAATGAGAGATTGATCCGATGATCGGTGACCCGGTTCTGGGGGAAGTTATACGTGCGGATCTTCTCCGCGCGCTCCGCGGTCCCCACCTGAAGACGGCGGGCCTGGCTGACCTCCGCTTCTCGTTTCCGGCGCTCCAGCTCATACAGGCGGGCCCGCAGAATGGTCAGCGCCCGCTGTTTGTTCTGGAACTGGGATCGCTCATCCTGACATGAGACCACGATCCCGGTGGGGATATGTGTGATCCGCACCGCCGTCTCGTTCTTTTGCATATGCTGTCCGCCCGCCGTCCCCGCCCGGAACGTTTCGATGACGATGTCCTTCGGATCGATTTGCACTTCCACCTCATCCATCTCCGGGAGCACGGCCACGGTGGCCGTGCTGGTGTGGATGCGCCCGGAGGCCTCCGTGATGGGAACCCGCTGGACTCGATGGACGCCGCTTTCGTATTTGAGGCGGGAATAGGCGCCGCGGCCGCGGATCAGGAAGATCACTTCTTTAAAGCCGCCCAGGCCGGTCTCATTTGCGCTGAGGAGTTCCACCCCCCAGCCCTTTCGCTCGGCGTAGCGGGAATACATCCGGAAGAGATCCGCAGCGAACAGAGCGGCCTCCTCCCCACCCGCTCCCGCGCGGATCTCCATGATGACGTTCTTCTCATCGTTCGGATCGCGGGGGAGCAGGAGACGCAGGATCTCCTGTTCAAGGCGCTCCTGCTCTTCGGAGAGTCGCTCCATTTCCTCCCGAGCGAGGGCGGCCAGCTCCTCATCCTCTGCCGTTTCCAGCAACTGCCGCGCATCCTCCAGCTGTCGACTCGCTGCCTGATAGCGGCGGAAAGCTTCCACAACCGGTTCCAGCTCCTCCCGCTCCTGACTGAGCGTCCGGAGCCGTGAAATATCCGTAGCCACAGCCGGGTCAGCCAGCATCGCCGTCAGCTCTTCATATCGCCGTTCGACAGCTTCCAGCTTTTCCAGCCACCGTCGTTCCATATGGGACTCACCACAGGGCGATTGCTTTGGGATCCGGATTCCGGCGCCGTTGTTGTTCCAAATTAAAAGGCGGGCTAGGCCCCTCCACTCCAAAAAATCGTTTTAGGTCCGGGGCGCGCCGAGGGCGGCGCCCCAGACCTAAAACCCGCGGGAGAGGGAGGGATCGGGTCAGGGCTCGGTTTTGCTGCCGTTCTCGATCCCTAACCGGATCAGGGCATTCCGGGCCGCCTCCCGGGTGGCTTCCCGTTTGCTGGTTCCCTGGCCTTCCCCTACCACTTCATCGCCGATCAACACCTGAACCGTGAAGCGGGCCGCGTGAGGCGGGCCTTCCACCGCGATCACCCGATAGACAGGCGTCTTGCCCCGGACGGCCTGGCTCCAGTGCTGCAGGCGTCCTTTCGGATCATGCCACTCCAGATCCCTCAGGGCCTGATCAATGGCCTCCGGGAGCAGTTGGCCCATCAGCCGTTCCGCCGCCGACAGCCCCCCGTCCAGATACAGAGCTCCCAGTAACGCCTCAAAGGCATCCGCCAGGACCGAGGGGCGGGTCCGGGCGCTTTCGGCTTCCCCTTTCCCCATGCGAAGCCAGCGGCTCAGTTCCAGCGCCTCCGCCCAGGCGGCCAGCCGTTCCCCACGGATCAGGGCCGTCCGCAGTTCGGTTAGACGCCCCTCGGACCAATCCGGGAATCGGCGGAACAGATCCGTGCTGACCACCAGTTGAAGGACCGCATCCCCCAGAAATTCCAGCCGTTCGTTGTCGCGGATTCCCTCATCCGGATGCTCGTTGACGTAGGACCGGTGGGTCAGGGCCTCTATGAGAAGCGCTCGATTCCGGAAGGACCAGCCCAGGCGCTTCTCCAGGAGTAAAAGGGACTCTTCGGAAGGGGAAACCTGGGGCGAAGGGGGAGGCAACCCGCGAGGGGCGCGTTCTTCCTGCTTTTCCTGAAGACGCCCCCAAAGGCGTCCGATTCGAGTCCACCAGTTCCCCATCGGATAGTTCCCTCTAAGGAAGGATGAGGAGCGCGAATCGCCATCTCCTCCTCGGAGTTTCCCTTCATCCACCGCCGGGTTGATCCTTCCCCGAGGGTTTGAGGCGGGGCGGACCTCCCTGCGGCGGCCCGACCCGCCCCAAACCCCCGTTGCCTGTAGCTCGAAGGGCATGGAGAAGGGCCTATTCGATCCTCGTGGCGGGATCCTAACGATATCGTCCCCGTGCGGAGTAGCGCTTTGACTTCTAACCGATAAAGGCGCCGTGGCGATAGCCCTCTCCGGCTCCCCCCCTCCCCCAGCTCAGTTCCCCAAGCCCTCAAAATTATAAACGATGCCAGAGCATTGAAGAGTGAGGCGAAGAAGCTTACGCCATGGGCGACTTCAGGCACCGATTTCAATCCAGGCGCCTTTAGGTTCGACAGCCTCCCTGGCTCTCCAAAGCCCCTCCTGGCGAATTCGGCAACAGGTCTATTTCTCAAAATAAAAGGGGCAGATCCGTGATCTGCCCCCCTAAATGGAGCGGGCGACGGGATTCGAACCCGCGGCCTTTGGCTTGGGAAGCCAACGCTCTACCACCTGAGCTACGCCCGCTCGCCTTTTCTATATAAGAATTTAATGGGTCCAGGCAGCCTTGTCAAATCCACTGTTCTCCCTCGGTAGGCCGCGGAATGACCGAAGGGCTGCAACAGGAACATTCCAGAACCCATCCGACCCCTATGGCCCGAAGGGCCATAGGGGGGAGATTTCGGGAGCAGGCAGGCTGCCAAAGGGGACGCCTTCCCCATCGCGCGCGCCCCCGGCTTGGGGGCGCCTACGGCGCCCCAATGCCGGCGGAATCCTTCAGCCGCCCAGAGGATCCGAAGTGGAAACGGGTTCAGCGCTTCGTCCGAAAGCCAACGAGGGAATAGAGCGGGCACCAGCCGATCAGCGAGGTGAGGATGAAGACCACGCCGACAACGGTGAGGATGATGCCCAGGGTGTTGAAGCGAAGGACGAAGGCCGAGAGCAGGATGAACACCACCGCCACAATTAACCGGACGATTCGATCCCAACCCGCCATGTTCAGCGTCATGGCTTGCCTCCCTTTCAAAAAAGATGGAAAAACCTCCCGCTTAAGAACCTGCAGCGAGCCTCCTGGCGTTATGCCGCGTTTCACTCTTCCTCGTCGTGAGGATGGTGGTGATGATGGGCGTGAGCGCTGGCGAGCTCATAGCGCATCCGCTCCCAGGCCGCTTGAGCTCGTGCCATCGCTTCGGGATCCGTTACCTTTAAGAGTTCATTGATGAAATAGCCCTCGGGCACAGCGCCTTCGATATGGATGACCTCATTGATCACCGTGCGGGGGACCCCATAGACCCCGTAGTAATCCGCCAGCTCCGGGAACTCCATGGCCTCCACCATGTCCGCCCGGATCCATGGGCTCTCCATAGCCGCCTGATGGGCCAGCCGCACCATCCGCGGGCAGTAGGGACAGGTCGGCGTGACGAAAACCTGGATATGAACCGGTGTCTGGATCTGAGCCAGACGCTTGCGGCTGGACGGTGAGAGCCCCGAATCCCGAGCGCCCACCATGCGGATGTCCTCGATCAGGGAGCCGAACTCGTATCCCGATGGAATCCCGAAGTAGCGGATGCCATAATCCTGTTCCCCCTCGATCGCGACCGCCGGTGCCTTGTCGATGCCGTATCGTTCCGCGATCTCCCGATCGGTAATCCGGTTGTAGACTTCCATCGTGATTTGGTTAGAGAGGGCCGCCACTTCTTCAATCAGCTGCCGGGTCTCCCGGCAATACACACAATCGATGTTCTGCACGAAAACCAGAAGCCGAACAGGGTTCTTCAAGTCCGCCAGTAGCCGTCGGACTTCCTCACGAGTGTGCGCATCCAGCAACGCCATAGGACCTCCTCCGGGGGCAAAGATCTAAAGGGCTCCGTCCGCTGGCCTCTTCCTGGGAGCCTGGAGGGGGTGGGTTGGAACCCACCCCCTTCCCCCAGTCGGAGGGCCCGATGGCGCGGACCGTTGCCCTTCACTTCCTTAGATGCAGCGGGCGCGGCGGGGTGACACGTGGTCCTCCTCTTTCCCGGAACTCCGCCCTTCTCGAACCGGGCCCTGAATCGCCGCGAGGAAGC
>NZ_JANWXB010000058.1 GCF_025055495.1 Thermoflexus sp.
GAAACGGGCCCTTACGTGCCCTACTACGAACGAAAGCCTTTGTTGGTAGTCGGGCACGAAGCGAGGCGAAGTGCCCGTTCAAAGCGTCCTCGAAAAAGAAACGGGCACTTACGTGCCCTACTACGAACGAACGGGCCCTTACGTGCCCGACTACGAACGGAAAGCTTTGTTCGTAGTCGGGCCCAAAGCGAAGCGCCCGATCCGTTCGAGACTCGACTTGTGGAGGCTGGATGATCCGGCTGATCTCTCCTCCCATCCAGGAACGCCCGGGCTACTTCGGGCCCTATGGCGGGCGGTATGTTCCCGAAACCCTGATCCCCGCCTTGGAGGAGCTGGAGGCCGCGTTCCACGAGGCGGTGAACGACCCGGGATTCCTGAGGGAATTCGAGGATCTCCTGCGCACGTATGTCGGCCGGCCCACGCCCCTGACGGAGGCCCGGCGACTCAGCGAGGCTGTGGGGGCGCGGATCTTCCTCAAGCGCGAGGATCTGGCCCACACGGGGGCTCATAAGATCAACAACGCCCTCGGCCAGGCCCTGCTGGCGAAGCGCCTGGGCAAGCGGCGGGTGGTGGCGGAGACCGGGGCCGGCCAGCACGGGGTGGCCACGGCGACGGCCTGCGCCCTCCTCGGCCTGGAATGCGTCATCTACATGGGCACGGTGGATATGGCCCGTCAGCGGCCGAACGTGTTCCGGATGCGGCTGCTCGGCGCGGAGGTGCGCCCCGTGGACGCCGGTTCCCAAACGCTGAAGGACGCGATCAACGAGGCCATCCGGGACTGGGTGACGAACGTGCGGACCACCCACTACCTCCTGGGCTCCGCCTTGGGGCCGCATCCTTATCCGTTGATCGTCCGCACCTTTCAATCCGTGATCGGGGTGGAGGCTCGCGCCCAGATGCTGGAGCGGTTCGGGCGGCTCCCCGATGTGGCCGTGGCCTGCGTCGGCGGGGGCAGCAACGCCATCGGCCTCTTCGCCGCTTTCCTGGAGGATCCCGTAGAGCTGGTCGGGGTGGAGGCGGGCGGGGAAGGGATTTCCAGCGGCCGTCACGCGACCCGTTTCGCCGACGGCGACCGCGGTCGGGTGGGGGTGCTGCACGGCACGCGCACGTATGTCCTCCAGGACCCATGGGGGCAGATCCTGGATACGCATTCGATCTCCGCCGGCCTGGATTATCCCGCGGTCGGCCCGGAGCATGCCTGGCTGCGCGATCGGAATCGGGTCCGTTACACGGCGGTCACCGATGTGGAAGCCCTGGCCGCCTTCCAAGCGCTGGCGCGGCTGGAGGGGATCCTGCCCGCCCTGGAATCGGCCCACGCGGTGGCGGAAGCCATGCGCCTCGCTCCAGCGCGGCCGGGCGCGTGGATCCTGGTCAATCTCTCCGGGCGGGGGGATAAGGACCTGGAGACAGTGGCAAAGGCGATGGGGGAAGGGAAGACCTCGCTGTAAACCAGCGCTTCCCCGCTATGATCTCCCGAGCCCCGGCGATGGGGGATCTCCGGATCGCGGGTGGGCGGCTTCGCCCGCCCCGCGGATCCCTGCATCCAGCACGGGATCCATCCCGTGTCCGCATGACGAACGAGGGAAGGCATGAACGGGATCGACGCGGTGCGAGAGGTGTTCCAGAGGGCCCGCACGTCGCGGCGCCCGGCGTTGATCTTTTACTGGCCGGTCGGCTATCCGGATCTGGAAACCTCGATCCGGATCGTGGCGGACCTGGCGCAGGCGGGCGCGGATCTCATCGAACTGGGCCTGCCGTTCTCGGACCCTCTGGCCGACGGCCCGGTGATCCAGCGGGCCACCCAGCGCGCCCTGGAGAACGGGGTGCGCACGCCCCATGTCCTGGAGGCGGTGGCCCGGCTGCGGGCGATGGGCGTGCGGCTGCCCTTGAGCCTGATGACCTACGTGAACCCGATCATGGCCCGGGGGATCCCTCGCTTTCTGGAGGAGGCCGCTCAGGCGGGTGTCGATGGACTGATCGTGCCGGATCTCCCATTGGAGGAAGCGGAGGAGCTGCGCGCGGCCGCCGATGCCATCGGTCTGGCCTGGGTGCCCCTGGCGGCGCCCACCACCCCGGACGAGCGGCTGGCCCGGATCGCCGCCACGGCGACGGGGTTTCTCTACTTGGTTTCCGTGACCGGGATCACCGGAGCGCGGGATCGTTTACCTGCCGATGGGATCGCTCACCTGCGGCGGGCCCGCCGGGCGGCCGGTGGGGTGCCGGTGGCCATCGGCTTTGGCATCTCCCGGCCCGAGCACGTCCGGGAGCTGGCTTCCGAGGCAGATGGCCTGATCATCGGCAGCGCCCTGATCCAGCATGGAGAGGCCTCCGGCTTCGATGAAGAGGCCCTCTCCGGTTTTGTGCGCGTGCTCCGGGAGGCGATCCCTGGCTCTCCGGTTTAGCGCTTGTCGGCGGTGCCCATAACGGTTGAGTTACGCCGAGTGCACCTTCCGAGCTCTCCCACGGGTTTTGGGCCTGGCCCGCTTCCCTCCCAAAGGCGCCTGGATCGAACTCGCTGCAGGAAGTTGCCCATAGCGTGCGTTCAACCGCCCCTCGGCCCCTTACGGCTCAAAGGGCCATGGAGTGGGGAGATCCGAGACTTCCGGGGGAAGCGAATGGTGTAAGTCGTATAATCATTAAAAGATCCGGCGTGCAACCCGAGCGTTTGACAGCCCATGGAGGAGCGAAGATAATGAGAAATGATGGGATTTTCACTCCTCCGTTTTCCCCTTCACAAAGAAAGGAGTGCCGCCATGGCCCGTGGGCGTAGTCTTCTGACGGCACTTGGGCTGCTCGGATTGTTGCTCGGGGCATGCGCCCCCGCGACCCCGACGCCGGTCGCTCCCACGCCGACTCCCAGGCCGGTGAAGATCGCCATTGTCTCCGACATCGGCGGGCGGGGCGATCTTAGCTTCAACGACATGGCCTTCAAGGGTGGCGACGACGCGAAACGGGATTTCGGGGTGCAGGTCGTCGAGGTCATCAGCAAAGTCGAAGCGGACTACGTTCCCAACCTGACGACTGCCGCCCGGGATCCGGATGTGCAGCTGATCGTGGGAGTGGGTTTCCTCCTGAGCGATGCCCTCGCCGAAGTCGCCCGCAAGTTCCCGGACAAGAACTTCGTCGGCATTGACACCTCCTCCCAGTCCATCATTCAACAGAAATACCCCAACGAGTATCCGCTTCCCAACCTGATGGATGTGGTCTACGAAGAACACAAGGGGAGCGCCCTGGTGGGCGCCCTGGGGGCCCTGCTGGCCGCTGAATATAAGAAGCCGCACATCGGCGGCGTCTTCGGGATCGAGATCCCGGTCCTCTGGAAGTTCGAGATCGGTTACAAGTGGGGTGCCCGGTGGGCCACCGAGTGGCTGGCGAAGAACAAGCCCGATAAAGCCTTCCCGTATACCAAGGAGTTCGTCCTTTGGACCTACACCGGGACCTTCAGTGACATCACCAAGGGCTACGAGGCCGCCAAGGCCATGTATGCCCGGGACGCCGTGGCCGTCTACAACATCGCCGGCCCCCTCGGTCTGGGCATCAACCAGGCGGTGGAGGAAATCGCCCGGGCGCAGGGCCTCAAAAGCGGCCCGCCGTTCTGGATCGGCGTCGATGCCAACCAGGACTGGATCAACCCCGGGTTCATCATCGCCAGCATGATGAAGCGGGTGGACAAAGGGGTTTACTACGCGACCAAGCTGGTCCTGGATGGCAAGTTCCGGGACCTGGTGCAGCGCAATAAGGGCGTCCTCGTGCTGGGCATCGGCACGAAGGTGGACGGCGAGTTGATGGAGGGGGTCTCGGTCAGCACGCTGGCGGACCTGGATGAGTTCATCAAGATGGGCGAGACCGCCGAGAAGCTGACCGGCAAGAAGGTCCTCCCGGCCTCGCCGGAGGAGATCCGTCAGCGCGTGAAGGCGATGCGGGACGCCCAGCCGGCCTGGATCTGGGAGGCGGTGGCGGAGCTGGAGCGCAAGATCCGCAACGGCGAGGTCGAGGTTCCGATGGTCACGACCGAGGAGGAGATTAAGAAGTGGCGGGATGAGCTCGGTTAAGCGCTCCCGCTGCCCCCAACCGGAAGAAAGCGACTGGAGGGGTGCAGGCGGGCGATCCGCCTGCACCCCTTTTTGCAGCCGTGCTTGGTCCGTCTTGGAGTTGGGGGGAGAAGGGGGAGCAGGCCATCGCCTCTCCGAACGGGCTTCCGTGCTCCCAATCCCCCATTCATAGCAACGCTTGCGGATTGCGGAACGCGTGGTCGATTCGCAGGGATCATCGCGATGGGGAGGATGGGACAGGCGGCGAAGCCGCCCATCCGGTTTGCCTTCCGCTTCTTTACCTCCTCACGCCGTGAAGCGGCGCCGGGAGGGAGAACCGGTTGCGGATCCCCGGCAGGAAACGCTCGGTTCGCAGCAGCGCAGGAGGACACCGCCGGGGAGCCAGGACGCCGTCGTAGGCAGTGCCCATGCTCGCTCATCCCCACTTCCGACCGTCGGTGCGAACGATGGGACTCCGGATCGAAATGCGAGAGATCCACAAGGTCTACCCGGACGGGACGGTGGCGCTGCGGGGGGTGGATTTCCGTCTGGAGCGGGGGGAGATCGTGGGGCTCCTCGGGGAGAACGGCGCCGGCAAGACCACCCTGATGAAAATCCTCTCCGGGCTCCTCCCACCCACCCGAGGGGAGATCCGCATCGACGGGCGCCCCGTCCGCTTCCGAAACCCCGCCGATGCCCTCCGCGAGGGGATCGGCATGGTGCATCAGATCTTCACCCTGGTCCCTCCCTATACGGCCTTAGAGAACATCCTCCTGGGCCAGGAAGGCTCCGCCCTCTGGCTGGCGAAGGATCGCGCCCGGGACCGGGTGCAGCGCCTGCTGGAGGAGACCGGGCTTTCGATCCCGCTGGACGTGCCGGTGGAATTGCTCCCGGTCGGGGTGCAGCAGCGGGTGGAGATCGCCAAGGTGCTTTACCGCGGGACGCAGGTGCTGATCCTCGACGAGCCCACCTCCGCCCTCACGCCGCTGGAGGTGGAGGAGCTCTTCCGCTTCCTGCGCCGTCTGAAAGAAGGCGGCCGCTCCATCGTCTTCATCACCCACAAGCTCCGGGAGGTCCTGGAGATCTCCGATCGCATTGTGGTGCTGCGGAACGGCCGGGTGACCGGCGAGATCCCGACCATAGAGGCCACGCCGGAATTGCTGGCCGAATGGATGGTGGGCCGCGCGGTGGTCCCCCGGGTGAGCCGCTCGCCCCGCCCGCCGGGGGAGCCGGTGCTGGTGGTGCGGGATCTCGAGGTGATGGGGGATCTGGGCCTGCCCGCCGTAAGGGGGGTCTCCTTCGAGGTGCGGGCGGGGGAGATCTTCGGGATCGCCGGGGTGGAAGGGAACGGCCAGAGCGAGCTGGTCCAGGCCCTGGGCGGCCTGCGCCCGATCCATCGCGGCGAGATCCTTCTGGATGGAAAGCCCCTGCCCCCCCTGGCACCGATCGAAGCCTATCGAAGGGGGATCGCTCATATCCCCGAGGACCGTCTGCGCTTCGGGATGGCGTTGAACTTCGATGTGGCGGAGAACAGCATCCTGAGCCGCCAGTGGGAGCCGGTTTTCCTGCGTGGGGGGGGCCGCCTGAACTGGCCCCGCATCCTGACGTTTGCCTCCGAGCTGTTGCAGCGGTTCCAGGTGATCGCCCCGGGCGTCCGCGCCGTTGTCCGCTCCCTGAGCGGCGGCAACCAGCAGAAACTCGTGGTGGGACGGGAGCTCACCAAGGAGCCCCGATTGATCCTCGCCGTCCACCCGACCCGGGGTCTGGATGTGGCCTCCACCGCCTACATCCGGGAGCTGCTGGTTCAGATGCGGGACGCCGGGAAGGCGGTGCTCCTGATCTCCGCGGACCTGGATGAGGTGCTGGAATTGAGCGACCGGATCGCGGTGATGTATGAGGGGAAGTTCCTCGCCGTCGGCCCAGTGGAGGTGTTCACCCGGGAGGAGATCGGCCTGATGATGGGCGGCATGATCCCCGAGGGGAGGGCACGATGAGGCGCGCACGACCGCTCCTGGAATCCCTGTTCGCCATCAGCATCGGGCTGATCGTGGGGGGGCTTCTCATGCTCCCCTTCCGGTATGATCCCCTGAAGGCGTATCAGGCCCTCTTCCGGGGCGCCTTCGGCACGTCTCACGATATCATGGAGACCCTCGCCTTCGCGACCCCCTTGATGCTGACCGCTATCACCTTCGCCGTGGGTGTCCGGGCGGGCCTCTTCAACATCGGGGCGGAGGGCCAGATGTATATGGGGGCCATCGGCGCGGTGTTCGCTGCCAGCCTCCTCCCCTTGCCCCCGGGGATCCACGTCGTCGTGGCCACGCTGGTCGCGATGCTCTTCGGCGCCCTGTGGTCCCTGGTCCCGGCCCTGCTCAAGATCTGGCGGGGGGTCCACGAGGTGATCTCCACGATTATGTTCAACTGGATCGCCTTCCATCTGGCGATGTATCTGGCGATTTACTATCTGGCCGAGCCCGGCCGGGCCGAGCGAACCCGCCCGGCGTTGCCCACGGCCCGTTACCCGATCCTGGCCGAGGGTTCCACGCTGACCGCTGTGATCTTCGTCGCGGTGCTGTTCTGCATCGCCGTGTATTTCGTCCTGTGGGGGACCCGGCTGGGCTACGAGCTGCGATTGGTAGGGGAGAACCCGGAGGCCGCCCGCTATGCAGGGGTGCGGATCAGCCGGGCGTTGCTGTGGAGCTTTCTGATCGGAGGGATGGCCGCCGGGCTGGCCGGCGCCAGCCAGATCATCGGCCGCCCGCCCGCCTGGTCCCTCTATGCAACCCTGGGGAATGTGGTCACCCTGGGCTTCGACGGCATCGGCGTGGCCCTGGTCGGCCGCAACCATCCCCTCGGCGGGATCCTGGCAGCCATCCTGTTCGGGGCCCTTCAGCACGGCGGCCGGTTTATGGAATACCACGCCGGCGTGCTCTCCGAGCTGGTCCGGGCGGTGAACGGATTGATCGTCATCACCTTGGCAGTCCCTGAGCTCTGGGCCATGGTCCGGCGGAGGTGGATCCGATGAAGGAACTTCTTCTTCAACGGCTGGGATGGATCGGGCTGACCGCCCTCGCCCTGGGGCTTCTCACGTATGGGCTGGACCGGGTCGGGCTGGAGCCGGTCTCGTTGCTGGAGGCCGGGCTGCTGGCGATGACCCCCCTGGCGCTGGCGGCGGTAGGGGAGTGCGTGAACGAGAAGGCCGGCGTGGTGAACATCGGCCTGGAGGGCACCCTGTTGATCAGCGCGGTGGCCGGGGTCTGGGTGGCGGAGCAGTTCGGCAGCGGGGTCGCCGGGTTGATCGGCGGGATGACAGTGGGCGGACTGATCGGCCTGGTGCTGGGCCTGCTCGCCGTCTACGGCCGGTCGGATCAGATCATCGCCGGCATCGGCCTGAACCTCTTCGCCCTGGGGTTCACCCCCTACCTGCTGATGAGCCTGTGGGCCTTCCCGGGCATCCACATCTTCCCCCGCGAGCTGATGGTCCCCCGCTGGATCACGCCGATCGGGCAGATCAGCCCGGTGACCGTCCTGGCGGTCCTCTTGGCGATCCTGGCCCACGTCCTGCTCCACCACACCGTCCTGGGCTTCCGGATCCGGGCGGTCGGGGAGAAGCCGGAGGCGGTGGATGTCGCCGGGGTGCGGGTGGACCGGCTGCGGCTGTTCACCAGTGTCCTGGGCGGGGCCCTCTGCGGCCTGGGCGGGGCCTTTATGCCGCTGGCCTGGTTCGGCGGGGTGGTGAAGGAGATCTCCGCCGGCCGGGGGTTCATCGCCCTGGCCTGCGTGGTCTTCGCCGGGCTGGAGCCGTTGCTCGCCCTGGCCGCCGCCTTCCTCTTCGGCCTCACCGAAGGGATCGCCTACGCCGTCGCGGTCACCCCGGGGGTGAAGGAGCGGATCCCCTTCTACTTCGTGAATATGCTCCCCTACGTGACCACGCTCCTGGTGGTCGCCCTGGTGATCGGACGGCGCCGGTTCCCCCGCACCATTGGGCGGCCCTACGCGCGGGAATAGGATGGGTCGCATCGTGGGGGCGGGCCCAGGGGCCTGACGGGCAGGCCCAGGGGCCTGCCCCTACGACGCGCGGGAATAGAATGGGGCGCATCCCCGAGGATCCTTCCCGGTGAGGATGAGGTATGGCACGCCGTTCCCGTCTCGTGTTGATGGATATGGATGGCGGCGTCGATGACGTCATGGCCCTGGCGCTCCTCCTGACGATCCCCGCGGTCGAGGTCGCCGGGGTGCTGGTCACGCCGGCGGATTGTTACCTGGAGCCCGCCCTTTCCGCGACGCGGAAGCTGCTCGCGCTCCTG
>NZ_JANWXB010000165.1 GCF_025055495.1 Thermoflexus sp.
TCTCGACGGACCACTGGTAGAGATCCCAGTAGGTCTGGAAGTTCCGGTTGTGCCGGGCGTTCACATACTCGATGAAGCGGGTCATGTTCGCCCGGCGCTTCCGCTCCTCTGAGGGCACCCAAAGCGGTTCCTTCATCGCCAACCTCTCCCGAACGGAGCTCGCGGAGTGCGATCGGATTCCAGCTTTATTATATCGACAGGGCTCCGTTTCAAACCCGGGGAGCTTTTCTCAGCCCTCTCCCCACGCTGCTCTGCTCTTCGGCGCGGGGGAGGGGAGGGGAATAGGGAAATTAGGGAACGAAGCGGGCGGCGAACCCGTCCCCCCACCTCTGGGTTCACGTCTGGATCTCAGGATCCATAAGAAGAGGGCGACAGCGCGCGCAGGACAGTTCGAGCATAAAAGCCCATCGCCAGCAACCGGCCTAATCCGGAGAGGGCGAAGAGCGGATAAAAGCCCCACTGGGAAGCGATCCACCCTCCCACCGCTGCCCCGGCGGCTGAGGCGATCCCGACGATGAGATTATAAAACGCCGCATAGCGTGGGCGCGTTTCCTCCGGGGCAAGGGCCAGCAAGGTGTTGAAATTGCACAGGTCGAAGCCAGCCCACAGAAATCCCGCAAGAGCATTAATGGGCGCAATATGCCACGGGGAACGGGCGAGCAACCAGGCCCAGGGAATCAGGGGAATAAATAGCCCGGCCCGCAGGAGCGCCCGTGGTGCTCCCCAGCGATCGTTCCAGCGCCCGAAGAAGACCGGGCCGAACAGCGCGGCGAAGGCGGACACCGTGGTCAGCAGGCCGACAGTCCGGGCGTCGGCCCCCAGGTTCTGGACCAGATGGACATTAAAGAACGGAGCGGCAAGGAAGAGGGAGAAGTTCCAGATCCCGAAGGTGGCCAGGTAGCTCAGAAAAGCCGGCTGTTCCCGGATCTCCCGCCATGGCGGAAGCCGCTTGCCTCGCACACTCCCCGGGCTCTCTTCCGGAAGGCTCGCGAACACCGCCAGCCCGATGGCACCTAGGAGGAAGGCGATGGCGAAGGCCACTTGATACCCTCGAAGGCCCCCTAAAGCGGTGATCAACCAGCCTGCCACGGGCACTCCGATCAGGGCGGCAATGCCGCTGCCGAGGTTCCGCCAGCCGAAATACCGGCCCCGGATCTCCGCGGGCACCCATTCGCCGGCCAGGCTGGTCCAGGCCGGGGCTCCCAATCCCCATAGCCCGGCCCGCAATGCCCCGGTGACCACCAATAGCCCGATCGCAGCATGTCCGGTCATGAAGAAGGGCAGCAGGGCCCAGAGAACCAAATTCACCCGGGCCACGCTGACAGCTGCTATCACCAGCATCTTGCGCCGACCCCAGCGCTCCGCCAGCCGGGCCCCTGGGATCAGAAGGGCTGCATAGATCAGCTGGGCGAGACTGTTCAGCCAGCCGATCTCCCGGGGCCCGGCTCCTAACGCCAGGGCGAACAGGGGCACGTAATCGATGACAAAGGCATCTGAAAGACGCGCCAGCACGCCATCCCACCAGAACCGGTGGAGCACACGGGAACGATGCTCCGCGGACTTCCCCAGGGCCGGTTTCGTATGCGAAACGATGGGAAATGGAAGAGAGAACGAATGAACACTGCGAAAGATCGAGCGAAACAGCATGGTGCAAACCTCGGGCATGAGATGAAAACATGCGCGTTCGAAGTTATGTCGTTCGCTTCCTCAGAGGCTTTGGAGGCAGAGCGGGGTGCCTTCAGCACCTGTAGCAGGCCCTGTCCCCCTGAACCTTGTGCCCACATGGTGACATCCCGTTGGACCCGTGTTCACAACGAGCCGGGCCTCTTAAAACTCCCATGGCGATCATTGACCGGCCAGGAGATGCATGTTACTATCGTTTGCCGGTGCTTTCGGGTCGGGCGGGCTGCCTTCGATGGTCCCTCAGCCCTCTCGACCCTCAGCGCTCACGATGAGCGGCAACCGGCATTCCCATCATCCTCCGAGGCATCGAGGGAACCCACGCCATGGACCCCCGAAAATGGCTGCTCGCGCTGCGTTTTGTCGGATGGCGGACCGCCGGGCGGGCGGTGCGGGCCGCATGGGAACGAGATCAAGCGGAGCGCATTCCCGGACCTCCCCAGGTGCTCTCCTGGCAGCCCATCGATCCCCTGGAACACATGGTCCCGCTCCCGGACGGCGCGCGCTTCACTGGCCCGAACGCTGAACTGGAGATCCGCTTCCTCGCTCCAGAGGTCCTTCGCCTCTCCTGGACCCCCGGGCTCCTTCCCCTTCCTTATGCGATTGTCCGTGAAACCCTAGAGGAGACAAAGGTTTCCTGGGCTCCGCAACCCGCTGGCTGGATGCTGGAAAGCCCCGCGATCCGGATTGAAGTGAATGCCGATGGCCGCCTGCGCTTTCAGACGCCTGCGGGGCGCCTCTGGCGGGAAGAAGATCCGCCGGAGCGCCGGGGCGAGGCGTGGCGGCATCGGGTTCGGCTCCGCCCGGAGGACCGGCTATACGGGCTGGGGGAACGGGCTGCGCCTCTCAATCGAAGAGGGCGAACCTACCGGATGTGGAACCGGGATCCCGGCGGGAGCTACGGCCCGAATGTGGATCCACTGTATCTGGGCGTCCCGCTCTGGATCAGCGTGCATGCAGAGGGCGTTTACCTGGTCTTCTACGAGAACCCCTATGATGCCGCTTTCGATTTGGGAGCCTCCGAACCGGACGCGGTCCAGGTGACCTTCGCGGGGGGCGCGCTGCGCTATTACGTGTTCTACGGCTCGCTGGAAGGCCTCCTGGCCCGCTATACCGAGCTGACCGGCCGGCCGCCGTTGCCTCCTCGCTGGGCCCTGGGCTTCCACCAGTCCCGCTGGAGCTACGGGAGCGCGGAGGAGGTTCGGGAGGTGGTTCGCAGCTTCCGCGAGCACCACCTTCCTCTCCACGCCCTCCACCTGGACATCGACTATATGGACGGCTATCGGGTCTTCACGGTGGATCGACAGCGGTTCCCGGACCTAGCGGGCCTGATCCACGAACTGGAAGGGCAGGGGGTTCGGACAGTGGTGATCCTGGACCCGGGGGTGAAAATCGATCCCGGCTATTCCGTATATCAGGAAGGAATGGCCCGCAGGGCCTTCTGTCGTCTGCCGGATGGGCGGGTCTATCGGGGTCTGGTTTGGCCGGGGTGGTGCGTTTTCCCGGACTTCACGGATCCATCGGTTCGGGAGTGGTGGGGGGCTCATTATCAGGCTCTGCTGGAAATGGGCGTTGCCGGCTTCTGGCATGACATGAACGAGCCCACCACGTTCGCTGCCTGGGGGGAGCCCACCTTCCCTCGAACCGTTCGTCATGAGATGGAGGGAAGGGGAGGGGATCACTTAGAAGCCCATAATCTCTATGGACTGTTGATGAATCGGGCGGCGTGGGAGGCCCTGCGCCGGATGCAACCGGATCGTCGTCCGTTCCTGCTCACCCGATCGGGCTGGGCGGGGATTCAACGTTACGCCTGGAACTGGACGGGGGACACGGAGAGCACGTGGGCGGCCCTGCGGCAGACGATCGCAACGGTGATCGGATTGGGTCTCTCTGGGATCCCTTACACGGGGCCGGACATCGGGGGATTCAGCGGAGCGCCCTCCGCGGAGTTGTTCATCCGGTGGTTCCAGGCGGCGGCCTTCATGCCTTTCTTTCGGAACCATGCAGCCAAAGGAACTCCCCGGCGGGAGCCATGGGTTTTCGGTGAACCTGCCCTCTCGATCCTTCGGGAGTTCCTTGAGCTGCGCGTTCGCCTGCTGCCGTATCTTTACACCCTCGCCTGGGAGGCGGCGCAGACCGGCGCGCCGCTGGTGCGCCCGCTGTTCTGGGGGAACGAGGACGACGCCTCCCTGGGGGAGATCGAGGATGCTTTTCTGCTGGGGCCTGCGCTTCTGGTGGCGCCCGTGGTGGAGGAAGGAGCGCGCGCCCGGAAGGTGTTCCTGCCCTCAGGAGAGTGGTATGACTTCTGGGAGGATCGGCGTCTGGCCGGCCCAGGGTTCATCGAGGCGGAGGCACCGCTGGAGCGCATCCCCGTATTCGTCCGGGCCGGGAGCGTTCTACCCATGGCGGAGGACGGCCTGACGCTCCATCTTTACGCGCCATCCGCCGGGGAAGGGGAGGGGACCCTCTACTCCGACGCAGGGGACGGCTTCGGTCCATACCGAGTGGATCGCTTTCGCATGGAAAGGGAAGAGGACCGGTTGTGGTTGCGCTGGATCCCGGAGGGGGATTTTCCATGGCCCTGGGAGACCTTTACCCTGCGCCTCCATGGCTTCGCCGTTGCCCGCGCTGTGATCGATGGCCAGGAGAGCTCCGTTCAGGGAGACCGCTTCCGCGTTCGTCCGTTCCAGGAGATCCGGCTGGAGGAAAAGACCTGAGGGGTCAGGCAATGGCTTCCTATGGGACATTACGTTGATTCCTTTTGGATTCCTTTTGGGAGGCGATCGACGGCATGCGACGATTCCGATGGGGGTTGCGAGAACAGCGGTTGCGGGAGGCGCTGGTGGAAATCGGCGCCCGTCTGTATGCCCGGGGGTTGATCTCGGCGAACGATGGGAATTTCTCCGTTCGCCTGGATGCCCGGCGCATCCTGATCACGCCCCGGGGGCGGAGCAAGGGATGGTTGCGGCCGGAGGATATGGTCGTGCTGGATATGGAAGGGCGGGTGCTTCAGATGGGCTATGGTGGGGCCGGTCCCTCCTCGGAATGGCCCATGCATATCGAAGCATATCGCCAGCGTCCGGATATCGCCGCGGTGCTACATGCCCATCCTCCGTTCACGGTTGCCCTCACCGTATCCGGTGTGCCGTTCCCCTCCGAGGTCCTACTGGAAGTCGTGATGACGATCGGAAAAGTTCCAACCGCGCGGCTGGCGGTGCCCAGCTCCGAAGATGATGCGCTGGCCATCCGGGAATGGATCCGGGATCACCAGGCGGTGCTGTTGCCCCATCACGGCGTGGTGACCATAGGGCGCACGCTGGAGGAAGCCTGGGTGATCCTGGAGCGGATCGAGTATGCGGCGAAAGTGTATCTGTTGAGCCGGGTGCTGGGGGAAGCCCGGCCGTTGCCGCCGGAGTTCTTAGCCGTCCTGACCAGTGCAGGCTAACCGTTTTGTCCGCTGGGATAGAAGAGACGCCAGACCTCCTCCCCACGTTGCCTCGCGGCGTGGGGAGGAGGGCATAAACACTCCCAGAACGCTGGCTTTCGTCCCGCCTGAGGGCAAAGGCCGTGCGGGAAGGGGGGAACGAGAAGCTTTTCCGGAGGACGTGGTCCGGCGAAGGTGGCCCACGCCACCGGGAAATAACCTGTGCCCGAAATGATGGAGAGATGCAGAATGAAGGATCTTCATGGTTACCAAATTAGATCAGAGAACGTTCTTTTGAAGCCCAAAGAGGCGGCACGTCTGTTGGGAGTTACCGCGCGATGTCTGCGCAAGTGGGCCCAATCCGGGAAAGTGGTGACGGTCCGAACGCCGGGTGGACATTATCGATATCCGCTGGAATCGATCCTGAAGGCGCTGCAGAATGGGAGAATTCAAGACGACAGTGAGCACAGCGCCGCCCTATACGCGCGGGCTCTTCGGTATAAGCAGGTCCAAGAACAATTAAACGTTTTAAGACAGGCAGCGTTGGAGATCGGTTATCGAGTGGTATACGAGGAATACGATCTGCAGCGAGGCCATCAGATGGGATTAGGGCTTCAGCGCCTTCTTCTACTGGCTCGAGGGAACGCGTTTCGAACGGTGTTGATTACTTCTTACAGTCGGCTGGGGTGGCTGGGGGCAGTAGATCCTCGCTTCTTCCATCTGGTATTTGCGCTCCTCGGCGTGCATCTCATTCCGCTTTCGCCCTTTGAGGAATCGGTAGGGCCCGCGGAGTTGTTGGACGATTTCCATCTCTTGCATCAAATTCTTTCGGAATATTTGGGCGCGATGGGGAGACAGGCGAACCGGAAGATTCTATGGGCCCTGGAACGGATCCGGAAAGGCTATTCGCTGGAGGAGGATTGGGTGGTCTGATGGGCTGGTGGGTGGTGAAGGCGGCCAGAGCCGCCGTCACCACCTGTGCTTCACGGCAGATGGTTCTTATAAGGTATGTTAAACAAATCAAAAGACGGGCTCAGCGGCCACCTCCAGCGAGCCCGGAAGGCGATGGCCCCTCCCCCCTTCCCCTCCCCACGGCCCAGAGGGTCGCGGGGAGAAGGGAGAAAAAATCGTTCAGGAGGGCTGGAGCGGCTTCCAGAGCATCGTGGGATAATGGCTATACAAAGGGACATGGCCGGGCCTGCCCGGATGGATTCCCGGAGATCTTCACGGATGATATCCGAGAGCTGGTGCGCCGATGAAAACCATCGGGTTGCGTAGTGCAGTGCTCGCTTTTCTGGACAGCCTGTCCGTCCGCTATGCCCGGCGTCCCCGCACGGTCCAGACCTATCGGACCGCGCTTGGGCGGTTTCTGGAGTATCTCTCCGCGCTGGGCGTGGATCCGGATCAGGAGGCGGTCTCGGATCTGGATCCCATCCTGGTGCGGGATTTCGTCACTTTCCTGGAGGGGCGTTATCGCGAGGCGGGACGGATGCTACCCGCATCCACCCGCCAGACCTATTTGGCGGCGCTGGTGGGTTGGGTGAACTTCCTTCTCGATGAGGGCCTGTGGGAGCTCCCCGCGGAGGAAGCCCGTCGTCTATTGCGTGATCTAAGAGCGCAACGCGGGCGCCCCTCCCCTCCCCTGCCCCGCTTGCCTCGAGAGGAGGCCCTGAGCGCCCTGCTCCGGGCTGCCCGATCTCGTCCCCCTTCCCGCTCCCGCCGCAAGGAGCTCATCCGCCTCCGGGACATGGCCTTACTGCTGGTCCTGCGCAGCAGCGGGATCCGGGTGGGAGAGCTGGTGGCACTCCGCCGGGGCGATTTCGACCCGGTCCAGGGCCTCCTGTGGGTGCGCCACGGCAAAGGCGGTAAGGAGCGGCTGGCGTTCTTAGACGCCGCAGCGGTTCAGGCGCTTCAGGCTTATCTGCAGGCCCGGGATGGGAGCGCGCGAGGGAAGGCTGTCGATCACCGGCCGCTGTTCGCCCGGCACGATAAGGGGGCGGGGGATCAAACGCGGCCGATGACCCCGGAGGGCGTGCGGCGGGCCCTCTGGGCGCTGGCCCGGGAGGCTGGGCTGGCGGAAACCCTCACCCCGCACCAGTTCCGCCACTACTTCGCCA
>NZ_JANWXB010000239.1 GCF_025055495.1 Thermoflexus sp.
GCCTTCCGGACTCGCTTCGGTTCCTCAAATCCCCAGTTTATAACTGGACAAAGCACTAGGCGTGGAGGTGGGGCGGCGCACGACTTCGCCGCCCGCCTCACCACCCCCCACGTTTCCTGGCCTCGCCTCGCGTCGTGAAGCGGCTTGAGGAAGGTCATGTGAATTCGACGCCGCTTCCGCGAACGGTAGATCTCTACCTGGGGATTGGGGGGCTGGGGCGCCGCCTCCGGCGGCGCCCCAGCCCCAAAACCCACAAGGGAGCCCGGGAGTTGCCCATAATATCATAAATCTTAATTCATTTTGCTCCCTTTTTTCAATTCAATTAAGGAGTTACGCCGTTGGGAGGGGGAGCGGATGAGGTGGAAGGGCCCCACCCCCCAAAGCCCCCCCGAGGCGGCGACTGGCGTAACTTCTACGGACAGAGCGGCAATCCTGGCGCCCCCTTATGATTTCGGAGATGTCGGTCCAGCAAATACGAGCGGAGACTGGAAGGGACCTGTTTCTTATGTTAGACTCTGAACAGAACACTCCGGCGAGGAGGTCTTCGATGCGCGCCCGGTTCTGGGTGGGGGGAGGGTTAGTGATCATCGCCCTGGGGTTGCTGATCGTCAACGGGCTCCGGAGTGCGTCCCAATATTACCTCACGGTTTCGGAGTTGAAAGCCCGGGCGGGGAGCCTGCAGGGCCGTCCGATCCGCCTCTCGGGGATCGTGGACGGCGGGACCATCCGCTACGATCCGGAGACCCTTCATATTGAGTTCGGCCTGGTGGATCGAGTGACGGACATCGGGAAGGCTCCGCCCCTCAAGGTAGTTTATAAGGGCGTGAAGCCGGACCTCCTGCAGAATGAGGCGCAGGCGATTGTGGAGGGGACTCTTGGCCCGGATGGGGTGTTTTATGCCCAGAACCTTCTCCTCAAGTGCCCGACCCGCTATGAGGAGGAAGCCGCGGCCGGGAGCTCACGGTAGGGGGATCCTGGGATGTCTGGGGCGGTGGCCTCTTCCGATGAAAGGATTCAACAACGGCGGGCCGCTCTGGAGGCCGAGCTGGCTCGATTTCTGGAGTTCCTGCACGCCCATTACCGCCCGCGCCGGGTGATCCTGTTCGGCTCTCTGGCCCATGGCGTGCTGCACCCGGACTCGGATCTGGATCTGGTCGTGGTCATGCCGTCCTCCTGCCCTTTCCTCGACCGCATCGGGGAGCTTCTGGCACGCTTCCGCCCCCGCGTCGGGATGGATCTCCTGGTTTACACACCGGAGGAGTTCGAGGAGATCCGGAGTCGTCCCTTCTTTCAAGAGGAAGTGCTGGCCAAGGGGGTGGTGATCTATGAATCCCCATCTTGAGCGCTGGCTCCGTTTCGCTCGCGAGGATTTACGCATGGCAGAACTCGCTTTCGCGGATGAGATTTATAACCAGGTATGTTTTCATGCTCATCAGGCTGTGGAGAAAGCCCTGAAAGGATGCCTGGAGGCCCAGGGTCAGGTGCCGCCGCGAACGCATAAACTGACGGATCTGATCCGCCAGGTGAGAGGGCCGATGCTGACGGAGCTGGAGGATCAACTTCTGAAGATGGATCGTTTTTACATTCCGACCCGCTATCCGGATGCGCTTCCCGGCATGTTGCCGGAAGGATGGCCAGGGGAACGGGATGCGCGGGAGGCGCTGGAGCTGGCGCGGGAAGTGCTCCGACGGGTTACGGAGGAGAATCGATGAGCCTTCTCGGTGAAGGGTTGCTGGATCTGGCATGGGGACTGGGCCTGATCGGAACGATCATGGCGTTTTATGCCGGATGGCGGCGGGAGGCACGGTGGGCTGAGGTGGCCCGGCGCATCGGCCTGGCGATGGCGCCGTTGCTCACCCTAGCGGTGGTGCTCCTGGAGGTCGCGCTCCTCACCGATGACTTCCGCCTGGTCTATGTGGCGCAGGTCTCCCGTCAAACCCAGCCGTTCTTCCTAAAGATCACCGCGCTGTGGGGTGGCCAGAACGGCTCCTTGCTCTTTTGGTCATGGTTGTTGAGCCTCTTCCTGTTGGCTGCGATGGTCCGCGCCGATCGCATGCCCCGCGATCTGCTTCCTTACACGATAGGGGTCCTGTTGTTGACCCAAACGTTCTTCCTCCTCTTAAACCGCTTCTTCGCCAATCCTTTCGAGACCTTCCCGGTGCCCCCCGCGGACGGGCGGGGCCTGAACCCGTTGCTCCGCCATCCTGGGATGATCGCCCATCCGCCCCTGCTTTACCTGGGGTTTGTCGGCTTTACCGTGCCCTATGCGATCACCATCGCGGCCTTGCTGGCGGGCCGAAGGGACGAAAGCTGGCTGCGCCTCTTGCGGCGATGGACCCTGGTGGCGTGGCTGTTTCTGAGCCTGGGCCTCCTGGTGGGCGCTCGATGGGCCTATGATGTGCTGGGATGGGGCGGATACTGGGGCTGGGACCCGGTGGAGAACGCGGCGTTGCTTCCCTGGCTGACCGGCACGGCCTTTCTACACTCGGTGATGGTCCAGGAGCGCCGGGGCATGTTGAAGGTATGGACGGCGTTGCTGATCATCCTGACGTATGCCTTGGTGATCCTGGGGACGTTTATCACGCGCACCGGTGTGATCGCCTCGGTGCATGCCTTCGCCCGCTCCGCCATCGGGGGGCCCTTCCTGGTCTACGTCGGGCTGGTGCTGGTGGGCTCCATCGCGCTGCTGGCGGCACGATGGGATCTGTTGCGATCGGAGAATCGGATCGAGGCCTGGCTCTCGCGGGAGACGTTCTTCCTCCTGAACAACTGGCTTTTCCTGGGGATCGCCTTCGCCGTCTTTTGGGGAACGTTCTATCCGATGTTCTCGGAGCTGCTGTTCAACGAGAAGCTGACGGTCGGGCCCCCCTACTATAACCAGGTCACCGGCCCGATGTTCGGGGCGCTTTATCTGCTCATGGGGGTGATCCCCTTCATTCGGTGGCGGAGGACCCCCGGGACGTCGCTGCGACTTTCGGTGGGCTCCTCGTTGCTGGCAGCGCTGGGCGCGGCGGCCCTCGCTGCCCTCGCCGGTGTCCGACATCCATGGGCGCTGTTGGGGTTCAGTCTATGCGCCTTCGCTGGGTGGGGGACGTTGCTGGATTACGCCCTGGGGGTGTGGGCGCGGCGACGGGCGACCGGCGAGCCCTGGCCGGTGGCTCTGGCTCGCCTGGTGACCCGCAACCAGCGGCGATATGGCGGCTATCTGATCCATCTCGGCGTGATCCTGATCGGGATCGGGGTGATCGGCTCTCAGTCTTATCAACAGGAGACCCAGCGCACCTTAGGGCTGGGCGATTCCCTGACCTTCGGCGGCTATCGTCTGGTCTATCAGGGGATCCGACAATATACGCCGGCGACGGAACCGGATGTTGCGGTGACCGAGGCCTGGGTGCGCGTGTATGATCGCTCGGGCCAGTGGCTGGCGGATCTCTATCCCTATGTGTTGCAATACGACACCGGGGAGAGCCTGACGCCGCCGGCCCTGCGGGCGACCCTCAAAGAAGATCTTTACCTGCTGCTGAGCGGATGGGTGGAGGGCGGCAACCGGGCGACGTTTAAGGCCTTCATCAACCCGCTGGTTTCATGGATCTGGATCGGGGGGATCGTGCTGATCCTGGGCACCTTCGTGGCCGTTTGGCCCATGCCGACGCCCCTCCCGGTCGCCGGCGAGCTCCCCAGGCTCCGGGAGAAACCGGCAGTAGCCTCGTAATCCCAGGAGGGAGCGCCTATGCTCAAGCGGGTGCGAATTCGCGGCTATCGGTGTTTTCGGGACGTGGATATCGAGCTCAAGCCGTTGCAGATCCTGGTCGGGCCGAACGGAAGCGGCAAAAGTGCCTTCTTGGACGCGATTCGCTTCGTGGAGGATATCGTCCGGAACGGCTTGCACCGTGCGATTGCTCGACGCGTCTGGAAGCCTGAAGAGCTATTTTGGAAGGGAACTGAGAAGCATATTGAAATCAGCCTAACCTGGCAAATCCCGAACGGCCAAGAAGACGAAGGCGGTTGGATCGATGAGGTGACGTATAACATCGTCCTGGAAAGGAAGCTGGATCACGTCGAAGTAGCGGGTGAGCGCCTAACGCGCCTCGGCGATGAGATCTGGGTCCGAACTGGCGAGACCGGCTGGATAAGGGGAGATCGAATCTCTCTGACGATGTTAGGCTCTAATGCTTCCCTTTCTTGGCTTTTTGATTGGGAGCTCCTAGGTAGGGATTTAAAGGAGTGGGTGAACAAGGCGTGGCCGGAGTTTATGCGTCCAAATCCCTTCGCAATCCGTATGGGGGCGGCTCCTTGGCGACAACCTCGCCATCATCGGGTGTACCCGAACGCCCGTAATCTGGCGCTGGTAATGCGTCGCTTTCAGGAGGAGCATCCTGAAGCTTATGAGCGCTGGCTGGAGGAAATGCGCGTTCTGGCCAAGGAGACTATCGACTTTGTGGTGCATCGCGATGAGGTCACTCACTTACATCGGATTGCGATGCGGTGGAATGGGCTGTGGGTTTCCCCGTCCGGGATCACCGATGGATGGCTTCGCTTTATGGCCCTGAGCTTGCCCGCCTATGACCCGGAGAACGAGGGCCGGATCTTTTTCATCGAGGAGATCGAGAACGGGCTGTCACCGGATGCCATCGAAATGCTGTTCAGGATCATGGAGGAAACGCCATCGATCCAGTGGTTGGCGACATCCCATCACGCGTTGCTGGTTCGACTGGCGGGCCCGGAGCGGCTGCTCGTGTTTCACCGGGAGGGCGAAGAAGTCCGGGTCACGCCAGGCGATCAGCATCCCCTGCTCCGGGATATGAAGCCAGATGCGGATCTGGCCGCCCTGTTCCTGGCTCGCATCCTTTCTTGAACTGGAATGACTTAGAGAGGCCGTCCGGATGGATCGGGATCTGGATCTGATCATTCTGGCCGCAGACCGAAGCATCCGAACTGCTCTTGACGCGCTTCTCTCGCGATTCCCCCTTAGGGGTGGCTCAGCACGGCTTGATTTCCTGGTCCCAGGGAC
>NZ_JANWXB010000362.1 GCF_025055495.1 Thermoflexus sp.
GGGCCGTGGGGAGGGGGGAGAAAGGGGGGAGGGGCCATCGCCTTCCGGACTCGCTTCGGTTCCTCAAAGCCTCAGTTTATAACTGGACAAAGCAATAGTCCAAGTTGCTATTCCTTTTTATCCTCCTCCCCAATAGCCCAAAAGGCCCTTGGGGGAAGGAGATGCTGGGGGATGGAACCTATTCCACCTCGTCCGATCGGCGTCCAACGGTTTGATCCCACCCGAACTTAATGAGGCCTGGCCTCCTTCTGCAGGAAGCTGAGCCGGAGGCTTCCGGTTTCCATCCAGAGGCCCAGAGCCCCCAGGACCGAAAGGTAAAAATAAACCAGGGCGTGGGAAACCACGGAGATGCTAAAGGCGGTTGCCTGAGGGATTCCAAAGATTCCCATCACCCAAACGGTGATCCCCTGGACCACGCCGATGTACCCGGGGGTGGAGGGGACCAGCATCCCGAAAGTGAGAGCGGTCATGGTCCACAGGGCCGGCAGCCAGTCCGGATGAGCCAGGAAGATCCCCATGACCGCATAGAGTTGGGATCCGACCGCCACCCAGGCCGCGAGAGACCATCCCAGAGCCCCTGCCAGGGCCCGGGGGGTCCGTAGAACTTCCAGGCCGCTCAGGGCGGCCCGCGCTTCTTGCCGCAGGCGTTCCCGGAAGCGTCCGGGGAACGGTGCTGTGAGCCCCTCCGTTAATCTCCAGGCCCAGTTCGGGCGGAACGCTCCGATCATCAGCACCAGAAGCGCCCCCGCCGTCAGGCCCAGCCCGGCCCAACTCAGGATCCCGGTCCCCATGGCCTCCGGCCGGAGGGCGAGGGCGAGCCCCGCCAGCATCAACACGGCCACCAGGTCCAGGACGTGTTCCACAATGATAGACATCGTTACCAGGCCGGGAGGGGTCTGGGGGTAGCGGGCCAGCAGGAGAACCCGGGCCAGTTCTCCCATCCGGAAGGGCAGGAGATGGGTCACCAGATAGCCGACATTAAGGGTGTTCCACAATCGATAGAGGGGCACCCCGGGTGGGCGATTCAACAGGATCTGCCAGCGGACGGTTCGCGCCACCACACTCAGGGTCAGGGCGAGGAGGGCGGGGAACACCCATTCATAATTCCCGGCCTGCAGGGCGGCCCACAGGGTCGGAAGATCCAGCCCCCGGATCGCTCCGTAAAGGGCCAGGGCGCTGATCAGAAGTCCCAGAAGCCATTGCCAGATTCGCAAGGATCACCTCCCTGGCAGATTGGGCAGTGCTGACTCGGGAGGGATCGCGCTCCCGATTCGCGATCCATACATCCCCCCCTGCGAGGCCTTCTGGGCCTCGCAGGGATCCAGGGTGAGAGGCCATTACCATGGCCCTTTTATCCGTCAGCCGCTGAACACTACCCCGGATGGCAGGGGCATCCCCCGCGGGCCCCATTCGGGCGGATCCTGGGATCCTCCCGGACATCCTCAGATCATTCGCCGCCATTATAACAATGCAGCGCTCAAATTTCAGCCCCCAGGTCTCCGGTAGCGCCATGGAATCACGTCTCCCGCCCGGGAGGGGGGAGGCGCTTTCGGGGCGGCAAAACCACCGCCCGAAAGCGCCTTTCTTTCCCCCTTCGCCCCTTGGTGGGGAAGCGGGCGGATAGGAGGGACCGATTCCGCCCTCCATGTCATCCTGCCATACTACCAGATCTCTTGATTTAGGACATTTGGAGGGCGGGGTCGTCGAAGGCGACCCTGCCTATCCTCTAAGATGAGGACGCAGCGTCCCCGGATTTCCCTCTCCCTGCAGCTTTTGGGCCGCAGGGGAGAGAAGCCCCACACCGGCGGAGAGCCGGGACCGAAGGCTCCATCCCTCATCGGCCGAGCGGAAGGCGAGGTATCGGTCCGGGCCACATCCGATATTGTGGAGGCAATCCCTCGGGAGCGTCCCTTGCTTCGGATCATTCCTTGCTGTGCTCCGCTCGGCATCTGTCCTCATTCGATCCATTGCGCGATGAATTTAGTCTTGCCTAAATTTCAGGCGAGCCCATACAATGAGCGTGAAGGCGGGTTATCTGTTTCTTATCCTTGACAGAAAGGAGCGAGCGATGGTCGGCAAATGGGTCTACTACCAGATGGAGGAAGGAGCGGTCGCGCCCGCCCCTGAGGCACCCGCGGAGGAAGTGGCCCCGGCTCCGGCGCCGGCCCCGGCTCCGGCCAAGCCAGCTCGCAAGGCGGCAGCCAAGAAGCCGGCCAAGAAGGCGGCAGCCAAGAAGCCGGCCAAGAAGGCGGCGGCCAAGAAGCCGGCCAAGAAGACGACAGCCAAGAAGCCGGCCAAGAAGACGACAGCCAAGAAGACCGCCCGGAAGTGATCCAGCTCCACGCTCCACCGAACTCTCAGAACCCGGAGGCACCTGCTGGAGTGGGTGCCTCCGGGTTTTTTCACCAGAATCGGCCACCAGATCTTCTCTATACGGCTTCGTCACAGAGCCAGGTGGCGGGGTGAGCAGTAAAGTCGCCCGCCCCGCTACTCCCACCCCGCTTGACCCTCCAACCCCTTCGCCTCCGGGGACGGACTCCGAACGGATATGCTGAATGATCAGCATGGGGCCCTGCCGATCGTGGGGAGGGTGGTGGTCAGGGGCTGAGGAGCTGGTGGAAGGCGGCCTCTCCAGCCCTCGAAAGTCCTCCACGGGGCAGGGCGGATGCTGCAGAAGAGGACGTCGGTGTCCCGGTGGGCGTCTCCGTGTCGGTCGGCGACGGCGAAGGAGAAGGCGTCTCCGTCAGTGGGGCAGTGGGCGTCGGCGTCAGGGTTGGCGTCGCCGTGGGGGAAGGGAATGGAGAAGGCGGTGGCGGAGGTGGCGGAGGCGGTGGGGGCGGCGTGGCCGTCGGCGTCCCCAGCGGCGGCACATAGAGGCGCTGGCCGGCGGTTAGCGTCGGGCTGGTTAAACAATTCGCCTGCAACAGCAGGTAAAGGGGGATCTGGAAACGCACCGCCAGCCGATAAAGCGTCTCCCCTGGTTGCACGGTGTAAAGCACCCAATCGGACGGCGGGCCGCATGGGGTCAGGTTCGGGGTCGGGGTGGGCAGGCGCACCGGCAGATACACCCGCTGGCCGATAAACAGCGCGGGTCCGCGCAGGCAGTTGGCCTCCAGAAACCGGGACAGGGAGATCCCAGCCAGGGTCGCCAGCCGGAAGGCGGTGTCCCCTGGTTGCACTCGATAAGGGATCCAGTCTGCTGGCGGCCGGCAGGGGGTCCGGGTCGGGCTCAGCGAGGATGCGGCAGCCTGGGGGGATGGGATCCCAGGAGGTGAAGTGGTCGGCGACGGCGTTGGGGAGGGAGGCAATGGAGTAAGGCTGGGTGGGATGGCCGTCATGGCCGCGGGCCCCTGGGTCGCTCGCGCAGGAGGGCTTGGGCCCCGCCCGGATCCAAGGGGACGGGGTCGGATCTCCGCGGCGGCCGTCCAGAGGGCACCGATCAGGATCCAGCCCAACAGCAGGAGCGCCAGGGTTCGCCCCAGCGTAAGCTTCCAAGAGGAAACATTTTCGGAGCCCATTCGTTGATTACTCCCCCAGCTCTGGAGGGTGGTCAGATGCTCCCCAAGGCCAAAGGGCCTTGGGGGGCACCGTGCGCGGTGCCCTTGCCCTTTTGGAAGGCCGAGGCCATCTTTGACGGTCTCGGCCCCCTAACATCCATACGAAATCGAAGGCACAATCCCCCACTGCGGATAGACCCCCATAGGAGGGCGCTCAAGTTGTCCTCCACCCCTGGTCGGTTGGGGGATTGCGCTTCATCTTCGGGACGGCGGAAGGCCCCTTCCTGTGGACGAGCCGGACAGCTTGTCCGAACGGGGTATCTGTCAGTTTCTGTGTTCTTATGGGCCACGGAGGATAGCAGGCTGTAATCCCCCAAAGTGCAAGGAATGGCCTGTCGTGCCACGGTCAGGAAGCCAGAGGGAGGACCACTGTGAACGTGCTCCCGGTTCCCGGTTCACTCTCCACCCAGATCCGTCCCCCGCTGGCCTCGACCAGCGCCCGCGCGATGGAGAGGCCGATGCTGTCGCCGACTCCAGAGATCAATGGCGTGGTGGCCCGATAGCGGGGCACGAACACCCGCGAGGCCTCTTCTATGGGAATCCCTCCACCGGTATCCTGCACATGGAGGAAGATCACCCTGGGAACCTCTGGATTCAGGCGAGCCCGCAGGCCAATGGCTGTGCCAGGCCGGCTGCACAGGGCGGCGTTATTCAGCAGATGATAGAGGATCTGCTGGGCGGCGTCCCGATCCACCCGCACGGGGGGCAGATCGTCCGGCCATTCCAGGGCTACCCGCAGGCCCCGTTCCTGAAGCACCGGCTGGAGTTGCTGGAGCACCAGATCCCGGACCTCGGCCAGGTTTAACGCTCCGGGCTCCAGCTGGAAGGTCCCCACCTCCAGCGCAGCGATCTGAATGGTTTCCCGAATCAATCCTGCCATCCGTTCGATATTGGCTTTAATCCGGAGCAGGAACTGGCGCTGGGTGGCTCCTAAGATGCCGACCGCTTCCCCTAACAGGAGATCGGTGTATCCCAGGATGGCCGTCAGAGGGGTTCGCAGCTCCTGAATGAGCGCTAAGATCAATCCCTCTCGATGGCCTTCCGGAGCCGTTGCCAGCGTGGGGGGCGGAGAAGCGTTCCTCCCGTGCTCCGGAGCGGAGGCCACTACTGGGAGCGATGCCCGGGCTTCGATCAGGCGGGCCAGCTCCTCCGCCCGCCGTCGCCATCGCTCCCGCTCCTCCTCCGCCTCCGCGGCCCGGGTCGCCCAGCGGTTGATCTCTCGCTGCAGCATCTGCCGCTCTTCCGCGCGCTGGGCCTCCAGGCGTCGGACGGCCTCTTCATGCTCTTGTTGCAGGGACATCAACGCGACCTCCAGGGTCGCCTTCCGTTCGCGCTCCTGCAGCAGGCTCAGCGTTTGAGCCAGGAGCTCCGCCATCTGCCGGCCCAGACCAGGATCCAGGGAAAGCCTGTGCTTCTCCTCCTTCGGATAGCCGATCAGCCAGGCGCCGAGGAGACGTCCCTGAGCGACCAGGGGCTCGATTTGAAGGAAGCCGATGGTTTCCATCCCGAAAGCCTGCCAGAGCCGCTGGCCCGCTTCCCCCTGTTGATCCTCAGGGGCCAGGAAGCCGGAGGGGCGCCGAAAGATCGCCTCTTCAATCTGAGGATATTCCGGCAAGGAGAGGGTGAGATCTGTTCCCGCCTGGGGCAGGCCTTCCCCTTCCCGTGCGATGATCAGGAGTCGATCGTCCTGTAGCAGCCCGGCTGCTGTCCACCGCGCGCCCAGGAGCTTTCGGGCGGCCTTCAGCGCTTCATCAAGGGGATTCGGCTCCCCCTGCGCCTGAAGGGCGCGGAGCAACCCCCGGCTCCAGGCGCGCCATCCCTCCGCGGCCCTTTCGCGCTCCCCGGAGATCCGTTGCACGGCCTGTAGTGCCAGGCGATATGTGCCTGCTAACCAGAGGGGGAAGGCGGTCAGCATCCCCAGGCGGACCCAGGGGGCCAGATGGGTTCCCGCGAGCGGCATGTTCAGCTGCAGGAGAGCGCCCAGGGCCAGCGCGAAGAACCCCAGCATGCCGGAGCTCCGGAAAGCCGGGGAGGGACGGGCGAGGAGCCACCCCCCGATTCCCAGGGCAAGCCCCAGGGCCCACAACATCCATGCGCGATCGGAAGGGGTAGCGGCATAAAAGAGTGAGGGATCCTGTAGGGAAAGGCTCATCCAGTTAGAGGCGATCAGCCCGTAGGCGCCGAAGGCGATCAGCGTATGAAGGGCGGGGAGCCAGAACCCGGGCGCTTCCTCGATCATCGCCCACCCGATCCAGGCCCATGTGGCGAGATCCACGGCGCGTTCAAGGGGCGGCAACAGGGTCCCGGGGGGCAGCCACTGGCTCTCCACGAAGGCCGCTCCGAAAAGGGCCATTCGCCCGATCAGCCCCAGGCCGGCCGCCAAAGCCATGCGACGAGCGGCGCGGTTTTCTGGGGCGCCTGGGGCGCGCCGGGCCGTCTCCAGGGCCATCAACCACAGGCCCTCCAGGGCTAGGCCCACGAGGAGATGATAAAACAGCGAGGCGGGTCCCTCGGTCAGCAATCGAGCCAGTGTCTGCGCGAAGCTCATCCCGTTGTCCTTTCACGGCGCGGGCAGGGGATCGCCCATAGGATCGATGATAGGACGCACCGCGCATTTCGTCGGGGCGACCACGGGGGGCTGCCCCTACGTGGACGAAACCCGATGGGCCATCCCGGTGGCTGCCGTTCCCAGGCCGATCAACAGCCAGAACCATTGCACCATATGATGGAAATCAAAATTCACGAAGTGATGATCGAAGAGGCCGCTGACCAGGGCGGCCAGCACGGCCCCGTGAAGGCCCAGCCAGATGGGCTCTAAATCCGGGAGGTTTCGCACCACGCGACGCGCGTTCCAGGCGGTGGTGAAAAAGATTCCCATCACGAGAAGGAAGATCCCCAGCCCGACCAGCCCCATCTGGACAGCCAGCAACAGATAGATGCTGGCCACTTTGATGTAAAGATCTACATCCGGCACTCCGGCGAACCCAACGCCGAAGAGCGGATAGCGTGAGATCAGGGTCAGGGCATCCCGATACTCCCCGAATCGCATGCGGGTCGCCAGATCCTCCCCCCGGAGCCCGGCCAGGAGATGTTGCGCGTAGTCCTGGGTGACCGGCAGCAGGAAGAGTAGGATCAGGCTGGCCGCGATCAGGGGAAGCAGCCGCCGGTAGCGGAACAGGCTGAGGGCGAGGACCGCTGTAGCCGTCCCAATGAAGGCACCGCGCGAGAAGGTCAACAGCAACGCCAGCCCCATCGTCCCCAAGAACAGGGCGGTCAGCGGTCGAGGCCACACCGGCCGCGAAGCGAAGACCTGAGGGAGCGTAAGGGCGATCAGGGTTGCCAGGGTGGCGCCCAGCAGATTGGGATCCACGGCTGTGCCGATGGCCCGCTCCGGCTGCTCCGGATCGTCCAGGATATAACGGAGAATGGGCCCACCTTCCCGGTAATACCCCAGCGGCTGAAGGCGAAGCAGCCACTCCTCCGCCCGGGAATCCGGCAGCACATAGAGAACGACCGCGATCAGGGCCGTCAGGAACCCGAAGCCGATGATCCATCGGATCAGGCGGGAGAGCCGGATCTCATCGCGAACAAGGGTGACCACCCAGAAGAACGAAGCGATGGCCAGCAGGAATTCAGCGAACCGCCGGGCTACGGTCTGCGTGAGGGGAGCGTGGGCCAATCCGGCCGTGAAGGTGGCCAGCGTGGTGCCGAGGAAGGCCAGCACAGGAAAACCCAGGGCTGTCCCCTGCGGCGCCCCCAGGCGTCCAGCGGCCCACCACGCCAGCCCGGCCAACAGCCATCCCAGGACGGCCAGATCCAGCAAGGTGGGCGTGAAGCCCAGCCGGACCGGAACTGTTCCAAAGGGGAGCAGGAAGATCACCGCGAGCACCATGAAGAAGGCGGCGTCGATGGAGCTCAGGACCAGGGCGATGAGGATCCCTCCCAGCAGCCCGGCGAGGGCTAAGACAGGGCCTCCGACGGCGATGGCCCAGCCCAGCCCCCAGGCGGCTGCCAGACCCAGGATCAGCGCCATCCATCTTCGAGCTGGGATCGGGCGAACGCTGAACAATTCATTCATCGTGGATTTTTCCAAGTAGGCAACTTCAGGCGGCGAGTCGGATCCAGGCGCCTTCGGGAGGGAAGCAGGCCAAGCCCCTTCCCCTTGAAAAATATTTTGGGGGCTGGGGCGCTGCCGAAGGCGGTGCCCCAGCCCCAAAATCCGCGGGAGAGCTCCGAAGTTGCACATATGGTTGTCCCACCAGAATTATAATCCGGTGGGGTTTCCTGGATAAGGCACCCTTTCGGGGTGATCGATTTTTCGGGCTGGGGTGGGCGC
>NZ_JANWXB010000367.1 GCF_025055495.1 Thermoflexus sp.
TCGGGGTCGCTATAGGAGCCTCCCGATTGCCTTCCGCCACTGCCTTCCCCCTACCCCAGCAGGATCCCCGGCCGCTCCAGGGCCATGCGCAGATCATCCAAGAACCGCGCCGCCTGGACACCGTCCACGATGCGATGATCGGCGGTGAGGGTGAAGGTGGCCATCGAGCGGACCTCCACTCGATCCCCCTCTTCAACCACTGGCCGCTTGGCCACCCGCCCAACGGCCAGGATGGCCGCCTGGGGCGGGTTCAGGATCGCTGTGAAGCGATCCACGCCATACATCCCCAGGTTGGAGAGGGTGAAGGTCCCACCCTGAAGATCCTCCGGCCGAAGCCGCCCTTCCCGCGCCCGGGTTGCCTTCTCCTCCAGCGCGCGGGCGATCTCGATCAGGCCCTTCCGATCCGCCCCGGGCACCACCGGCACCACCAGGCCCTCCGGCACCGCCACCGCCACCCCGATGTTCACCTCCTCCCACTCCAGGATCTCCTCTCCCTCCAGGGTCGCATTCAGCGAGGGGTGCCGCCGCAGGGCCCACGCACAGGCCCGGATCAGGAGAGCCGTTAGGGTCACCCGAACCCCTTCCTCCCGCTCCGCCCAGGCGGAAAGATCCTCCACCATCGCTAAGGTCCGGCCCATCTCCACATCCACGCTCACGGTGAACTGGGGCGCCTCGCGGACGCTGCGGAGCATCCGTTCGGCGATGGCCCGTCGCATCCCCGTGAGCGGCACCCGACGGCGAAGGGCCGGGCGAGGAAGCGCCTCCGCTTCCGCAGCCCGAGGGATCGCTTCGGCAGCCCGCAACACGTCTGCCGATTGGATCCGGCCTCCTGGGCCTGTTCCCTTCACCTCGCGCAGATCCACTCCCAGCTCCCGGGCCAGCCGGCGGGCGGCCGGGACAGCCCTCACTGCCCCCTTGGGAGCTTCTTCCATCCTCTGTCGGGCCAGATACATCTCCACATCGGCCTTCGTCACCCGCCCACCCGGGCCGGTGCCGAGCACTGCAGCCAGGTCCACGCCGTGGGCCTGAGCCAGCCGCTCCGCCAGCGGCGTCGCCCGCGGCGTGCCCGGCGAGGGCGCCGGGGAGGGGGTCGGCGCCGCCGTCCAGACCTCGCCGGGCAACAGGATGAAGGCGATAGGCTGCCCGATGGGCACCACCTCCCCCGGCCCAACCCGGATCCCCACCAGCGTCCCGCTGGCCGGCGCCTCTACCTCCATGGCCACCTTGTCGGTCTCCACCTCCAGGATCGCCTCGCCTTTCGCAACGGCGTCCCCTTCCTGCTTCAACCAGCGGAGGACTTTCCCGCTCTCCTGGGCCATCTCGAATTTCGGCATAATCACCGGCACCGGCATCCTAACCCCCTCCTATCGATCCACCACCGGGACTACCTGCCCCGGGCAGAACCCGCGGCATGAACGGTTCGATGAGATCCCCTCCCCTTTCATCTCTCTTCCCCAGCTTCCGCCGGGGAAGAGGGGATGAACACCGGGGTTGGCCGAATATCGGCTGGGACCCGCCGGTCCTCCTCCATTAGAGCTCCAGCCGCGCCAGCCGTCGGGCCGCCTCGACGATGTCTTCCACCTGGGGCACTGCCGCGCGCTCCAAGCGAGGGTGATAGGGAATGGGGACATCCGCCCCGCCGAGCCGAACGATCGGGGCTTCCAGATAGGCGAAGGCCTCACTTTGAGCGATGTGAGCGGCCAGCTCTCCGCCGAAACCGCCCAGGAGCGGCGCTTCGTGCACGATCAGCAACTTCCCCGTCTTCTTGACCGAGGCGATCACAGTCTCCGCGTCATACGGCTTCAGCGTGCGCAGATCGATGACCTCCGCCTCGATCCCTTCCATGGCCAGCCGTTCCGCCGCCTCTATGGCGCGCAGCACCATCAGAGAGTAAGCCACGATCGTCAGGTCCCGGCCGGCCCGCCGCACGACCGCGCGTCCCAGAGGCACGACATACGGCGCCTCCGGCACCGCCCCTCGGGTCCGGTAGAGCAGCTTGTGCTCCACGAAGATCACCGGGTTCTCATCGGCCAGTGCCGCCAGCAGCAGCCCCTTGGCATCATAGGGGGTGGCCGGCGCCACCACCTTCAACCCAGGCACATGCACGAACCACGCCTCCAGGCTCTCGGAATGCTGGGCCGCCGCGCCGGTTCCGGATCCCCCCGGGAGCCGCAATATTAGGGGCACCCGGGCCTTCCCGCCGAACATATAGCGCACCTTGGCCGCCTGGAGGACCGTCTGTTCCATCGCCAGGGTCACGAAATCCATAAACTGCATCTCCACGATGGGCCGCATCCCGGTCAGCGCCGCGCCCAACCCGGCCCCGACAATGGTGTTCTCCGAGATCGGCGTATCCCGCACCCGTTCCGGCCCGAATCGGTCGATTAACCCCTGGGTGACCCCGAACGCTCCGCCGTATACGCCGACATCCTCTCCCATCAGGAAGACCCGTTCGTCGGCCGCCATGGCCTGGGCCATCGCCTCCCGCAGGGCCTCCGCATAGGAGAGCTCTCGCGTTCCAGGGGGCGGCTCCACCGCCGTCTCCGGCCCGAAGGTCCGCCGGATCCAGAAGGGCGGCATCGAGGGGTCCTCCGCATAGACGCCCTCGGTCAGCTGCGTCACGGCTGGCTCCGGATCCCCCTCGGCGGCCCGCAGGGCCTCCTCGATCGCCTGCCGGGCCCGCGCCTCCAGCGCTGCCGCTTCCGTTTCGGAGAGCCAGCCCTGAGCGATCAATTCGTCCCGGAACCGGACGATCGGGTCGCGGGCCATCCAGGCCTGCACCTCCTCCTTCGCGCGATAGACCTGCCGATCGCTTTTCGAGTGTCCCTTATAGCGATACGTGATGGCCTCGATCAGCGTGGGGCCTTCTCCTCGCCGGGCCCGCTCGACCGCCCCTCGCACCGCCCGGTAGACGGCCCGCACGTCCATACCGTCCACGGCCTCCCCCGGGATCCCATAGGCCGCCGCCCGATCCGCCACCCGGGGAACGGCCATCGCCTTGTGGATCGGCATGGACATCGCGTATTGATTGTTCTCGCAGAGGAAGACCACCGGCAGCCGCCAGATGGCGGCCATGTTCAGCCCCTCGTGGAAATTCCCGTGATTGGCCGCTCCGTCTCCGAAGAAGCACAGCACCACCCGATCCTGCCCCTGCAGTCGGATGCTCAAGCCCGCGCCCACCGCGATGGGGATCCCCCCAGCGACGATCCCGTTGGCGCCCAGGTTCCCCCGTTCCAGATCCGCCAGATGCATCGACCCGCCCCGGCCCCGGCACACGCCGGTTTCCTTCCCCAGCAGCTCCGCCAGCATGGCCCGGATGTCCTGTCCCTTGGCGATGGCGTGGCCATGGCCCCGATGGGTCGAGGTGATGTAATCGTCCGGCCGGAGCGCAGCGATCGCCCCCACCGCTACCGCCTCCTGGCCGATGGAAAGATGCATCGTGCCGTGCATCTTCCCCGCGGCGTAAAGTTGCTCCACCGTCTCTTCGAAGGCCCGGATGAGATACATCTGATAAAGCCAGTCGAGCAACCGTTCCCGGGGAAGATCGATCCCGATTTCCGAGGCGGATATCATGGATGCCTCACGCATGAACCATTGCTCCTTCCAGGGTTAACACCGCAGCGGCGGCCTCGGCATCGGTGACCAGCACATCGACATAGCCACCGCGCAGGGCCGCTCGGATGGCCGGCGCCTTGGCGACGCCACCCGCCACCGCGATCACCGTAGGGATCCGACGCAATGCCTCCGGCTCGAGGCCCACGACGCGCCGGTTCAGCGGAAGATCCAGAAGGTTTCCCTCCCCATCCAGCGCCCGGGCCAGCACATCCCCCACCGCCCCGGCCGCTCGCAACGCCTCCAGCTCGGCCTCGGTGAGGTAACCCGCCCGCCGCAGGCTCGAAAGCCGGGGATCTACCGAGCCGATCCCGATCAGCGCCACGTGCACCTGGCGGGCCACGGCCAGCGTCTCCGCGATGGCGCGCTCTTGTTGCAACGCCTGCGCCACGGCTTCGCTTTCCACCAGCAATGGAGCGTGCAGATGTCGGACCGAAGCCTCTAGCTTCTCCGCCAGCCAGCGCGCGAGCTCCGGTCCGTCGATCATCGGATCGCCGGACCCCAGGGCGCCGATGATCTGGATCACCTGGGCCCCCCTCACCGGGAGCTCGGGCATCGCCCGAACGACCTCGTAGACCGCTGTGCCCCAGCTCACCCCAATCCGGACGCCCGGACGCAGCTGCTCCTGCAGCCCACGAGCCCCCAGCTCCCCCAGGCGACGCAGGAGCAGGCGCGAGTCCAATGGCGGATCGGCGAGGACGCGGGCTTCTCGAAGGGGGAAGACGCTTTGCAGCGCTTTCGCCAGCTGAGGATCCGTTTTGAGGGGATGGCGGATTCGGACTTCCACCAGGCCGCGGGCGCGAGCCTCCTTGAGGTAGCGGGAGACCATCGAGCGCGAGCACCCCAGCCGTCGGGCGATCGCCGCCTGATCCAGTCCGTCCTCATAATACCAGGACGCAATCTCGGCCAGCCGCTCGTCGTCCATCGGGGTTCACAAATGTGAATTCGAAATCAACTTTTTCAAAAACGATTGTAAAAGCAACGCGATGCGTTGTCAAGGGGTGAACCGCAAAGGGAAAGAGGAGAGGGCAAGAGCACAGACGCTAACGGAAGGACGGTGCATTCGGCGGGCTGTCCGGAAAGTCGGAGGCCTCCTGAGATTTTGCAATTATCGCGCGTTGAAAGAACTGGCGGCGCGTCAGAAAGTGTCGGTGGCGGCGTTGATCCGCCGGGCGGTGCGAGAATGGCTGGAGACTTCCGCCGGGGTTTCCGATATCGAACGTCGGCGGCGAGCCCTGGCGGTCATCGGCCAGTTCCGCTCCGGCCTGTCGGATGTTTCAGAACGCCATGATGACTATCTGGCAGAGGCATATGGCGAATGATGCTCTTTGTGGATACCTCGGCCATCTATGCGCTGCTGGATGCGGGGGATCGCTATCATCCGTATGCGAAGACGGTATGGTTGGAGTGGATGGAACAACCCGTCACTCTGGTTTGCTCGAATTACGTTTTCCTGGAGAGCGTTGCGCTGATCCAACGGCAGTTGGGGGTGGAAGCCGCGCTGCGCTTTATCACCGAAATGGCCCCGGCCTTTCGGATTTTATGGATTCGGCCCAGCATCCACCGGGCGGCTGTCAGCGCTTTCCTGGCCGCTCGCCGCCCGGATATCAGTCTGGTGGACTATACCAGTTTTGAGTTGATGCGCCGGTTGGGCATCCGCATCGCCTTCACCTTCGACTGCCATTTTGCAGAACAGGGATTTGAGGTAGTGCCATAGAGAGATCTCATCTCGAAGGATCCGTGTCCGGTGAAAAATGACACCAGTCAAACCCGCTGGTTGAGGATTTCCTGTCCGGTCTCCATGGAGCGGGGGATCACCGGAAGCCAGATGTAGAACGTGCTGCCGGGGCATCGGGTCTCATCGTAGCCGGGGCTCTCCACCCAGATCCGCCCGCCATGGGCCTCGATGATCCCCCGGGCGATCGGCAGCCCCAGCCCCGGGCCCGCCCCCTTGAACTTCACCGAGCCCGTGGAGTGCAGTTCGATCGGCCCCACTCGGTAAAACTTCTCAAAGATCAGCGCCTGATCCTCGATGTCGATCCCGATCCCCGTATCCTGCACCGCGATCTCCACATACGCCGATCCTCCCGCTTCCTCCGGGGGAACGGATCGGGCGCGGATCGTGATGGTCCCCCCGTCCGGCGTGAACTTAATGGCGTTCTGCACAATGTGCCGCAGGGCCTGCACCAGGCGGGTGAGATCCCCGTAGATCACGGGGAGCGCATCCGGCGCCTCTATGATCAGGTTCTGACGCCGTTCCGCGATCGCCCCTTCCAGGGGCTCCACCGCCATGCGGATCAGGGTGGGGATCTGAATGGAGATCGGATAGATCGAAAGGGCCTCCGCATCGATCTGAGAGATGTCCAGCATCGCGCTGACGATCTCCTCCAGGCGCAGGGCGGAGCGGCGAAGCCCCTGGAGGATGCGCTCCATGGTTCCGTCGGCTTCCCGCTGCTCCCCCAGGGTCTCCGCCAGCAAATCCGCATAGCCGCGGATGTGGGTCAAGGGAGTCCGCAGTTCATGGGAGGCGATCTCAATGAAGTGGGTTTTGGCCCGGTCCAGTTTCTCCAGCCGCCGGGCGGTCCGCGCCAGATCCTCGTTCAGCTCCGCCAGGCGGATATTCAGACGCCGCAGATCCTCCACCAGGCGGATGTTCTGTAGCACCGTTGCCGTCTGCTCCGCGATCGAGGCCAGGAGATCCACTTCCGCTGGACTGTAAGCCGCTACGCCGCCCCGCGCTCCCAGAGCCAGGCAGCCCAGCAATACGGCTTGAGACCGGATAGGGATGAAGAGCTCCACGCCCAGGCCCTGGAGCCAGCGCCGCTCCTCCGGGCTCCCCTTCTGAAAGGCCATCCCGAAGTCGATCTGATACTGGGTGAGCGGACGGCCTTCCTGCCATGCGCGCAGGATGAGGCTATCGGGGGCAAACCGGCCCGGCTCCGATGGGGCCTCCCCCAGGCCCGCGATCGCCCGAGCCTCCACCCAGCCGCCCGGCTGATCGTCGAACAGCAGCAACAGCCCTCGCCGAAGCCCGAAGGCCTCCTGTAACACCGCGAAGGCGACCTGGGCGACCCGCTGGACGTCGAGCAGGTTGCTGATGGATTGGGCATACCGGCGGACCAGCGCGGCGGGCTCCTCCACGGAGGGCATCAGGCGGCGCCGGAGCCATCCCTGGAGCGGCCGGCCGATGAGCATGGCCATCAACGCACTCCCCCAAGCGGCTAAGGCGAGCTCGACCCCCGTGGGGATGAGCTCCAGACGACCCTCTCGCACGAACCGGAACCCGGCCAGGGTGCCCCCGATCAGCCCCCCCTCCAGGATCCAGCCGAGCGTGAAGATCAGAAGCGCCCGTCCCGCCCGCTGCAGAGAGGGCAGTTCGGAAAAACGGGAGAGCGCAACGATCAGGCCCATCCCGGTGGCCCGGATGACCCACCCCAGCATGATCCAATCCGCCCGGGACGTCCACGCCAGGCTCTCCCCCAGCGTGATCAGCAGCGCGCCTAAAAGCCCATAAGCCAGCCGGTTCCGATGAAGCGGTCGGGTGGTATGCCGATAGGCCCATCCCAGCCCTCCCAGGCCGATCGCCGTAGCGATCCCCCAGAGCCCCTCCCGAATCCCCCAGGAGGCCAGGATGGGATCGCCAGGCCATCGAACGGACTGCCACCAGGCCAGCAATTCCCTCCCGGTCTCCGGGCGGTAAGGAAGCGCGGCCGCGATCAGCGCGATCCCTCCCGCCAAGCCGATCCCCACCTTAGCATACGAGGGAAGGGAACGCCCCAGGAAGGACCCGATCCACCACCAAGCCGCGAAGGGGAGGAACGACAGGAGAAGACCGGCGAGGTTCCAGGCCGTGAATCGCACCAGGGGAGGACTTCCTTCCCAGACCGCGATCGCCCATAGCCCCTGCCACAACAGCCCCAAGCCCCCATAGAGAGCGATCCCCGCCAGAGGACCAATGGACGGCCCTCTCAGCCTCCACCCGAGAAGCAGGCCATACATCCCCGCAAGCCCCAGGGCCAGGATCCCCCCCAGGGGGATCCCGCCGATCACTGGAAACGGCGGCGACCAGTTAACCATATTGTTATCCCAAATCCGATTTGGGAAATCTGGGGATAAAATCTCACTTGAGGATATAATACGTCCCGCGTTTCTCCCCGATCTTCAGAAGGATCCCTCGCTGAACGAGGTCCGCCAGATCCAGCCGGAGCGTCTCCGGGGAGACCCCCGGGCACAGCTGCTGGTATTCCCGGTTGGTGATGCGCCCATGCTCCCGGATGTATTGCAACGCCTTCAACTGGCGCTCGTTCATCCGGGGCTCCCCCATCGGAACGGGCGCGCGTTCCTGCCGGTTGTAAAGGATCACGGTGAAGGAATAGGGCTGGGCGATGAACTTCGGCTGGGGATGGCCGGCCCGGATCATCTCCTCGATCATCCGATCGATCCCCAGGCCCAGCTCCTCGATGTATCCCCAGTAGAACAGCCCGGAGACGATGCGAGGATTGCGGGAGTAATGCTCATCGACGATGTTGTCCAGGGTGATATGCCCTGGCAGCCCCCCGGGGCTGCTCACCTCCAGGCGATCGGCGAACTTGCGGATCTCAATTCGACGGCCCCGCAACCGATAGTCCCGATGGCAGACCGCGTTGACGATCGCCTCCCGCACCGCGAAGGGAGGATACTCCGGCCGCTCCTCCCGTTCCAGACCCCGCACCACGGCCCCCACCTGCATCTCATCCCACACGACCTTCCAGGCCTGCTCGATGATCCGCGCCAGGGGACCGCCGATCTCCTCCCGGCGCGCATATCCGGGCAATCCCTCCTCGCCATGCGGGGTCGTGCCGGGATATTTCACAAAAACCACTCCGCTCTGGGGGAGGAACCGCTGGGGCTGTTTGCCGAACAACAGGATCCCGGCTACGGTAGGCCGTCCATCCGGAGTCAGGGCCCCGATCTCCACCAGCAACTCCTCCACCGTCCCGACGATCGGCCGGCGCTGACGGGCTTCCCGCTTGCCGAGATATTCCTGGATCACCGCCTCGTCCAGATCGGCTTGGGCGGCCCCAGGCACGGCCTCCGCCTCATAGTCCCCGATGGATTTGGTCGCCGCCAGCTGCTGGATCTCCCGCCCCTCCAACGGGCGGTTTTCCGCGCCCCGCCGGATCAGGACCCGACCGTCATCCAGGCTGTGGAGCTCCGGGCTGCGGGGGACGTGGAGAAAGACGATGGTTCTTCCATCCACCTCATTCTGCTCCCATCGGGACGGGACGGGGGGCCGGCAACGGAGCAGAGCCTGTCGGAGGGCATCCTCCACCTCCTCCGGATCTACCCCGATGGCTCTGCCCTCCGGATCCATCCCGATCACTAAGACGCCGCCGTCGGTGTTCGCGAAGGCCACCAGTGTCTCGGCGATCTCCGAGGGGTCCGGGCTCCTTAAAAACGCCTGCAATACCCCAGGCCTGCGGAGAGTCTCCCTCATGAAACGCCCCCTTCCGCCAGAAGAACGCCTATGCCCATTATACTGGGAGCCAGGACGTCGGGCGTCCGATCGGCCTCCGCCCTGCTTCATTGCAATCCCGGTCGTGGTTCGCTGCGGACGGATAGGGGACGGGCCGTCCATGGCCTCTCCGCGAGCCCGAAGGGCCTGGCGGAGAGGCATCGCGTGTAAGATGAGGATGGCGAGGTGGGTAGCTTCTGTAGCCTCTCCGCATCATCTCCTCCCACTTCCCATCCGCCCCATTATGGAGCCCGGATTCCGTTCCGGGGCTCGTCCTTACAGGCGCAGGCGCTCTTCCGCTCCTCTCCTCGAACCAGCACGCCCTCGTAGAGGGTGAAGCTGGGAAGGGCCTCCCATTCCCCCAAGCGGAAGGGGCGCCCGGCCTCGATGGGCACCCACTCGCCGTTCAGGCGGCGGGCCAGATGGACATGGGTCGCGTCGGCGAACCCTCCTTCACAGGAAGGATGCCCCAGGGGATCTCCTGCCCGGACCCGAGCGCCGGGTGGGATTCGCCCCTCGGCGGCAATGTGAAGGTAGACCATCACCCATCCGGTCTCCTCCCGCCCGTCCCCATCCGTATCCAGCACCACCAGGCCTTCCCCTGTTCGGGCCACCACGCCATCGGCGACCGCCCGCACCCAGTAGCGAGAGGGCACACATCCGTCCACATCCGGCGGCGCGAAATCCAGGGCGCCCCACGCTGCGCCGTTCCCCCACCCCCCATGCGGCCCGCCGGTGAAATACCACAGCTCCCCATCGCCCCAGGGCAGCCGCCAGATCGGCTCGGCAGGCGGCGATGGGATCGGTTCCGAGCGGAACGGTTCTCCAAACAGCGCGCGGTAGATGGCCGGGAATCCACCCGGCCCCATGGCCCCGATCCAGGCCTCCAGGGGAAGCACCGCCGCCAGAAAGGCCTGCACCGCTGCCGTCCCGGCATTCAGTCCATCGGCCACCCGAACCCGCCGTCCATCCGCGAAACGCACCGTCCACATATGGCGTCCCTTGAAACCGTAATACCCATCGTTGAGGCGATCAGCGGCCCAGTTCAGCTGTCGGTAGAGCCCTTCGTAGCCTGGCCTTTCCCATCCCATCGGATAAAGCCGGGCTCGCTCATCGGGAGGCTCCCCGCGCACCCATCGGCTTTGCATCTCCAGCAAGGCCAGCAACACACGAGGGCCCACGCTGTGATTCCGGGCCACTTCCTCCAGGATCTCCGCCCCGCTTAACGTCCGCCCTCCAACGGTCTCCCGATAACGGCTCAGATAGCCTCCGAACCGACGGATGGTCTCCGAGATGGAGAAATCCAGATACGCCGGGCCATACACCAGCTCCGAATCCGGGATCAGTTTCCCGGCGGGGCCCTGCTCCTGAACCCCCAACGGGATCCACAGGGGTTGTCCGATCATCAACCGCCGGGGATCGACGCCGGGGTTCATCGCCAGGATGGCCTCGACGGTCGTCTGGAATTGCTGCGCCAGGCCGATTAAAGTATCCCCAGCCTGCACCAGGTAAAGCTCCCGATCCGGGCGCACACCGCTTCGGGGGGGATCCGGGGTGGGCGTCTGAGAAACCACAGGCCGGGCGGGAGACCGCGGCTCAGGGATCTCCGTTGGAGGAAGCGGCTCCCGGATCATCGGTCGGGCGCACGCGATCAGGACGATCATCCCCCAGCCCATCAGGTTTCTCGCGAGCCGCCGCGCCCTGGGGAAAAAGCGCGAACGTTTAGCGCTGAAGGGAGGCATGCGGAAAGTTCCCAAATCCCGATAATGGCGTAGCATAGAGGAGAGCGCTCGATCGAAGGCGGCCTGCCCCTCCAGCCGTCGGGATCTTAAAACCCATCCGGATCCAAGGGGCTGGCCCATGAATTTTATCATCGGGAGGGAAGATGCCGCTCCGCCATCTCGCAATCACAGATGTGCCAGGCATCCGGGTAGGTCACGCTCAGGATCTGCAGGCCCTCACTGGAGTCACCGTGGTGCTCTGTGAGATGGGTGCCGTCGCCGGGATGGACCAGCGTGGCGGCGCGCCGGGGACCCGCGAGACAGATGCCTTGCGCCCCATGCACCTGGTTCAGGAGGTGCACGCGGTGGTGCTGGCCGGCGGCAGCGCCTTCGGCCTGGACGCCGCTTCGGGGGTGATGCGCTATCTGGAAGAACGCGGGGTGGGATTCGAGACCCCAGGCGGACGAGTGCCCATCGTCCCCGCTGCGATCCTTTATGACCTCGGGATCGGGGATCCCCGCGTCCGTCCGGACGCGGCGATGGGTTACGCCGCATGCCTGGCCGCGACCGATGGGCCGGTGCCCGAAGGGAACGTGGGAGCAGGAACCGGCGCGACAGTAGGCAAAATCCTCGGAATGCAATACGCCATGAAGGGAGGGATCGGCACTGCCTGCCTGGAGATCGGGGACGGGATTTTGGTCGGCGCGCTGGTGGCCGTGAACGCCCTCGGCGACGTGGTGGATCCCCACACGGGGGCGATCCTGGCCGGTGCCCGACGTCCGGACGGCCAGGGGTTCGCCGATACGATGACCGTCCTGCGGATCCTGGCCGGTCAGGTCTCGCTGAGCTTCCGCCGGCGGATCCCCGAAAGCACGGTGATCGGCGTGGTCGCCACGAACGCCATATTGACCAAGGAGGAAGCGAACAAGGTGGCGCAGATGGCCCACAACGGCCTTGCCCGCACCATCCGCCCGGCCCATACCATGCTGGACGGCGATATGATTTTCGCACTGGCAACGGGCGAAAAGGAGGCCGATGTCAGCATCGTGGGAGCCTTCGCGGCGGAGGCCGTGGCCGAGGCCGTTATCCGCGCGATCCAGGCAGCGGAAGGCGTCGCCGGAATCCCTGCCTGGCGGGATCTGGAATGGAAAAGGTGAGGAAGCACAACCGAATTTGGAGGACATCCCATAGGGGCGGGCGCGAGGACCGGTCCTATGGGAGGTCCTGTCGATTGAGAATGATTCAGACGCGATTACAAAACCAGATTTTGGGCAAACGGACAGCATGATATCTTGATTGGTTGTCTGTATGCCCCATGGGGGCATCCTGTTTGGAACCGGGAAAGGAGCGCGGAGATGTCTCGCTTCTATCGGGGTGGAATGCAGATCCTTGGGCTGACTGGGATAGCGGTAGGACTGGCCGTGGTGCTCAGCGGGATTCAGGGGGGCATCACCTTCCATCGGATCTCGGACGGCCTGTTCTGGATCGGCCTGGTCTATTTCCTCATCGCGGCGTTCCCGGCGATCGCGGAGATGGGCGGCAACATGGCCGCGCCATGGCAGGCGATGCGGGAACAGCGGCCGCTGACGGAAGTTCTCCATGATCAACGGGCACGCTACGCGCCCTGGATGGCTGTGACGTGGCGTTTCGGCCTGGCCGCTCTTCTCTGCCTGGCCATCGGCCTGGCGTTGGGCCTCCTGTGAAGGATATGCCCGGTGAGGTAGGGCCAAACCCTTTTCAACGGCCCTGCCCCAGGATTCCCTTCCCGCCCTTTGAAGGGAACAGGACCCCGGAAGAGAGCCTGGCCAACAAGGGGGAGCGGGCTTGACCGAAAAAGCGGGCCCCGTGTAAAATGAAGAACGGCCCTGCGGGGTGGTGTAAGGGGCAACACACCGGACTCTGGATCCGGGTATGGAGGTTCGAGTCCTCCCCCCGCAGCCAGCGGAAAGGGCCGCCCGGGGCGGCCCTTTCTTTACATAACCTGGCCTGTGGCCTTCCCTCCACCGAAGGCTGGAGCGGCCATCTGGAATGACTTCCCCAGCCTGAGGCGAGAGGAGGACGGGCGTCTCCGACGCTCCCCTCTTCGGAAAACGCAGCGATCCACAGGAGGTCTCATCGTGTTTGCGGTGATCGAAATCGGCGGGCATCAATATCGCGTGAAAGTGGGCGATCAGATCCAGGTCGAGAAGCTCCCTCTCCAGCCCGGCGCTTCGCTGGAGATCGACCGGGTCCTTATGGTCGGGGAAGGAGAACGGGTTCGGATCGGCCAGCCGGTCCTTCCGGAGGCCCGGGTGCGGGCGACCGTGCTGGGGCAGGTAAAGGGAGAGAAAATCATCGTCTTCAAATACCGACCGGGCGCCAAGCGCTATCGGCGTAAGCAGGGCCATCGCCAGACTTACACGGTCCTGCGGATTGAGGCGATCGAAACCGGCGCCCTGGCATCTGCATGACAGGAGGCAACCATGGCCCACAAGAAGGGTGGCGGCGCCAGCCGCAATGGACGGGATAGCGAGTCCAAACGCCGCGGTGTGAAGCGGTTCGATGGCCAGTTCGTGCGGGCCGGAAATATCCTGGTCCGGCAGTGCGGCACCCGGATTTACCCTGGCCAGAATGTGGGGATGGGCCGGGATTATACCCTCTTCGCCCTGATCGACGGGTATGTGCGTTTCGAGTTCATGCGCGGCGGCCGCAAACGGGTGAGCGTGTATCCAGAGCCGGTCCGCCCGAATGGCGCATCGCAAAATGGAGGTGATGCATGAAGCCGGGGATTCATCCCGCATGGTATCCCAACGCTCAAGTGATCTGCGCCTGCGGCAACACCTGGACCACCGGCGCGACAGTGCCGGTGATCCGGACGGATGTGTGTTCGAAATGTCATCCGTTCTTTACCGGCGAGCAACGGATCGTCGACAAAGAGGGCCAGGTGGATCGCTTCATGCGGCGTCTGAGCGCCCGCGATGAGGCCTACCTGAAGACGCGAGCGGAGCGGGCGCAGCGTCGCAAGCGCAAGGAAACAGTGATCGAGGTCGTCGAGGAGCCGGAGGAGATCCTCGAGACTCTGGAGGAGGGTGAGAGCGAATAGAGCGATGCGGGCGGGTCCGAAAGGGCCCGCTCGCATTGTTTTAACCTAATAGGAGCGACGCCGTTCGTTTCCTCATCCTCAGGGGGGCTTGGGGGGCAAAGCGGAGCGCCTTCGAGTCCAGCTCCGTCCCCGAAGAAAGCTTTTATCCCTCTCCCTATGGCCCGCCGTCCTATGCCCGAAAATCCGAAGCCATCGTTCTAGAAGGGAGGCGGCATGGACTCCGCGCGGACAGGCTGGGTGGAAGTGATCTGCGGTTGCATGTTCAGCGGCAAAACCGAGGAGCTGATCCGCCGGCTCCGCCGCGCCCAGATCGCCCGCCAGCAAGTTCAGGTTTTTAAACCCTTGATCGACACCCGCTATGGGACCGAGAGGATCCGCTCCCATAACGGCATGGACATCGAGGCTATCCCTGTTTCCCACGCCCGAGCGATCCTGGAGCACCTCCTTCCCGGGACCACCGTGGTGGGGATCGATGAGGCCCAGTTCTTTGATTGGGAGATCGCGGATGTGGTTCAGGAACTGGCAGATCGGGGGATCCGCGTCATCGTGGCCGGCCTGGATATGGACTTCCGGGGCGAGCCGTTCGGGCCGATGCCGCTTTTAATGGCCCAGGCGGAGCAGGTGGATAAACTCCATGCGATCTGTGTGGTATGCGGGGCGCCCGCTACCCGGACCCAGCGGCTCATCAATGGAAGGCCCGCTCGCTATGACGATCCAGTCATCCTGGTGGGAGGAAGCGAAACTTACGAAGCTCGCTGCCGCCGTTGTCACGTGGTTCCTCGGGATTAAATAAGGATGGGCGGGGCCGCCCAAGGCGGCCCCACCCTAAAAATACCATAGGAGTTGCTCAGTGCTTTGTCCATTTTTCGTTTGGGGGGTTTCGGGGGCGGTGCGGGGGGCCATGGCCTTCCAGACGGGCTTCGATTCCCTTCCTTTCCTTAAACCCCCAGCTGATAACTGGACAAAGCACCAGTGCTTTGTCCGGCTATCAACCGGGGATTTGAGGAACTGAAACCAGTCCGGAAGAATAGCCCCTTCCCCTTTCTTCCCTCCCTCTCCTTGCGGCCCTCCGGGCAATGGGGAGGGAGAAGAAAAGATCTTCGCTCTAATCCCTCAGCGATTTAGCGGGATTGAGTTATTATAGGAGGCAACGCGACAACGAATCGCTGAGGAGGACGAACGGTGCGCCGTGAGGAACGATGGTTGTTGTTGGGGGGAGCTCTGGGCGCTTTGTTCGGGGTGCTGGCCGCTTATCTCTACGTGCGGGCCCGTCATGAGCGCGGAGGAAGCGCGCGACTATCCCCAGCCGCTCTGGTCCAGAGCGCTGTCACGCTGGTCACGCTGTTGCGTCAGATCGTCGAGCTGGCGGAGGGAAAGAGTCGCCGGCCGTGATCCTGAAGAAAACCTGTCTCTCGGAGCTGGCCCCCGAAGGCCCGCTATGAATTGCCGGTCCCACATCCGGGGAGGTGAAGAGGTGGGCAGAGCCATCCTTGGCAGCTCTGTCCTCTCCCCAGTATCCGGATGAGATCGTGGATGACAGGCGTTACGCCGTTGGAAGTCGATCGGGCGAGGTGGAAGGGCCCCACCTCCTGCGTTCCCTCTCTCACGCCCCTTCAAGCCGTGGGGAGGGGAGAATTCAGAGGCCTCCCGAGGAAGCAAACCGTAGGCTCCGGTGATGATGGGCTGAGCTTCAGACTCCCTTGCGCGAATGGGGGTTCCTATGGATGAGATCCTGGAGCGCGTGAAAGCGAACCGCCCCGCTCTGGAGCGATGGCTTCGGCTTCTGCCCGGTTATGCCGGATACAAAGAAAAAGAGCAGCGGCGGGATGCGGATCGGATCCTCCGGGAAGCGATCCGTCGCCGGCTTCTGGGGATCGCCGATCGGCTCCTGGGGCTTCAGCGCGAGCTCGCCGATCGCGATCTCTCCCATGCGGACGAGCTGGATCGCGCGGTTCGTCGGATCCAGACGCTGGCGGATCAAATCGGGGTGGCGCGCTATGGCTACGCCGGCTTCTTCGACGCCATCCGCATTCAGGAAGGAGAGCTCGAGGCGCTTTACCGATTTGATGCGGATCTCTTTCAGAAGGCTGAGGAACTGCAAGAGAATGTGGATGCCCTGGATCAGGCCCTTCGTGGAAATAGCGAGCTCCTCGTCGCTCTTCGCTCGCTGGAAAGTCGGATTCAGGAACTCCAGCGAGCCTGGGAGGGGCGGATGGAAATCCTCCTTCGTGCCGCATGACTCTGGCGCGCCTGGAGAGGCGCCTTCCCGGATGGCTTGTGGGCTTTGGGTTCTTGGGGCAGGCAGGGCCGCCTTCGACAACCCTGGCCGCCCTAAGGATATTCTTCGTTGGAAAAGCCCCTCGCATACAGTGAAGTCCACCCGCCTCTTCGTAGCGCATTTTTTTGACGCCATGCGGCCCATCGCATAGACTCAAAACGTCTTATCGAAGCTACCCTCCGGAGGGTCATGGGTATGGCCGAGCATGAGACTACGTGGGGGGATCATCCGCGGACAACAGTGCGGGTTCGGCCCGGAGAACGGGTGACCATGTGTCGTTGTTTTCAATCGCGCAACTTCCCTTTCTGTGACGGCTCGCATCGGGAAGTCCCCGGGCGTGGGCCGGTGACGATCATTGTTCTCCAGGAAGAGCCATCCGGCCCGACCGGGATGGTTTGATCCTGAGCCAGCAGCGGAATGGATCGCTTGGCCGCCGCTCTTCCGGTGGCTTTCAGGGACAGAGAAGGCCACCGAGGGCTGTGGTCGTTTCTTCTCTCTTTATGCGTTACGCAGTGGAGGGGCCAATTGGGCAAGGTGGAAAGTCCCCACCTCTCAGTATCCCCTCTCTCCACGGCCCCCTTGGATGTGAAGGGGAATAAAAATCCCTTGTTATTTTAAGGAGGAATCCGCGATGAGCGAACACAAGGTCGTGATCACGGCGCATAACTTTGATCAGGAAGTCCTGCGCTCCGATAAGCCGATCCTGGTGGACTTCTGGGCCGAGTGGTGCGGGCCGTGCAAGGCCCTGGAGCCCATCGTGGACCAGATCGCTCGGGAATACGCTCAGGTTCTGAAAGTGGGCAAGCTGAATGTGGACGACTATCCGGAGCTTGCCATGCGCTATGGGGTGATGGGGATTCCCACCCTCATCCTGTTTAAGGAGGGGCGCGAGGTTGCCCGCATCGTCGGATATCAGCCCCGGGAGCGTTTGCTTCGCCAGATCCTCCCTCATCTTCAACCCCAGCCCCAACGTTAACGTTCATCTCATTCACCCCTTGAGCGCGCGATCTGGGTTCCAGTAATTCCCTTAGGAGTTACGCCGTTCGCCTCCCCTCAAGAAACCTTCCATCCCCTGCCCACGGCCCCTTGGGCCGTGGGCAGGGGAGAGCAGGGGAGATTAGGAGCATCCCGCCTCGCCCGGCAGGCCCCAACGGCGCAACTCCTACCCTTTAAGAACTTGGGATGGGCGTCATGAAGCGATGGATCGGATGGAGCGTCTGGAGCAGCTGGCTTCTCTTGACCGCCTGTGGGTCCCTTTGGGGCCCTAACCGTCCGCCTGCTGTCGAACCGGCCAGGGACATCCCCGTGGTGACAGAGGGACCTTCGCCCACCGTGACGGTGGAGCCCTTCGTCCTGACCCCCACTATCCCCTCTATGGCTCCGGGGGAATCCTATCCCTCTCCGTCCGTTACCCCTTCGCCGGAGGCCTGCGCGCCGACTCCCCCGGATGCCCTGGGGCCGTTCTATAAGCCCGGCGCTCCAGTGCGCGATCGCGTGGGGCAGGGGCATGTGTTGCGCGGCGTGGTTCGGTCCAGCGCGGACTGCGCTCCGATCGCGGGGGCGCAAATTGAGTTCTGGCTCGCGGGACCGGATGGCCGGTATGCGGATGCGTATCGGGCCACCGTGTTCGCTGGGCCGGATGGAACGTATCGTTTCGAGAGCCACTTCCCACCCGCCTACAGCGGTCGTCCCCCTCACATTCACATCCGGGTCACCGCCCCGGGTTACCAGACGCTGGTGACTCAGTATTATCCTCAGCCAGGCCAGACCGATGGGATCCTTGATCTGGTCCTGATCCCAACCCGGTGATCCCCTCCGGCGCCTTCAAGGGGGTTCCTCCTCCAATCCGCCCTGCTGGCGGCGGGCTTTCGCTGTGCTGTCCGGTGACCCGCTCGGGGGAGGACACCGCAGCCAGAGCCATCTCGCCTATGATGATTTGCCGATTCCTCTCCCGCTCAATCGGGAGATAGGCTGAGAAAAGGGAGATCGGTCAGACCGGCGCTGTTTCTTCTATTCGGCGATTCTCCCGCCGCCCCTACAGCTAAGGGTTCATGATCTGTTCCCACCCTCGATCTCTCCATCTTCGGCTGCGAGGCAGGGTAGGGGAACAGGAAAGGCCCGCTTATCCTGGGTCTGCGTCTGCGGGGGTTCGAGCGTATACAATCGGAGAGAGGGAGCGCCCGAAACGTCTCGAAGGTGGGAAGGAGCGCCTGTGGAGCGAGCAACATCGGAGGAGCCTCTGGCCTATCGGGCGGTGCGGGGCGGGCTGTGGGTGGCCCTGAGCGCCTACTGGACGTTAGCTTTTGGGTTCGTGGCCAACATCCTCCTGACCCGCATGCTGGCGCCGGAGGCTTTCGGGACCTTCGCCCTGGCGATGTTTTTCGCTCAGCTCTTCCGGATCCAGACTAAGCTGAGGCTGGGGTATGCCTTCGGACAGCATCCGGAGACCACCGGGGAATCCCTGGGGACCTACGCGGTTCTGGAGGGGGCGGCCGCGTTGGGGGGCTTGGTGCTGATGGGGATGATGGTTCCCGTGTTACGCGCGCTGGGTTACGGCGAGCAGGTAGTGATGGCGGCCCTCGTTCTCTCCTTCGCTGCTTTTCTGGAGGGCATCGCGAGCATCGCCGGGACCTTGCTGGAGAAGGAGCTTCGGTTTGGGGCGACCAGTCTGTATCAGAGCCTGGTTTTCCCTCTCTCATACCTTCCCGCCTTCTGGCTGGCGCTTCACGGGGGCGGGGTGTGGAGCCTGGTGGCGCAGACGACTGTCTACAGCTTTCTTTTATTGGGCCTGCTGGTGATTGCGCGCCAAGGGATGCCCCATTTGTGGAGGGCGCGCTGGGGGTTTCGCCGGGATCTGGCCCTCTCGTTTCTGCGCTTTGGGGGTGCCGCTGGCCTGTGGCTGATGGCCGGGACGCTGTTCGCGCAGCTCGACAACTTTCTGATCGGCACCTTTGTGGGCGTGACGGTCCTGGGCTATTATGATCGGGCCTATCGGATCGCCCAGTGGCCGGCTTTGGTCTTTAACGCTGTGCTGGCGCGCACGGTCTTCTACACGTATGCTCGTTTGCAGGGGGATCGAGAGCGACTGGAGAAGATGATGGCTATGATCACCTGGGCGATCGGGATGATCGCCAGCCCGCTGGCGCTGGCCATCCTGCTGACTGCCCGGGAGATCGTTCTGCTTCTCTATGGAGAGCGCTGGCTGCCCAGTGTGGTCTTTCTTCAGATCTTGATCGCCTTTTTTGTAGTGCGGCCTCATCTGGAGCATGCCGGGGTCCTGCTCAACGCAACGGGAAAGCCCGGGCGGGCGGCCGTATTGCAGTGGATTCAGGTAGGGGTTTTGGGGATTGCCGGGGTGCCATTGACGCTGCAATGGGGCGCGCTGGGCACGTGCGGGGCGGTAGGGCTGGCGCTGGCGATCGGATGGGTTCTGGCGTGGTTCTTTCTCCGACGCGATCTGCAGTTAGATGGGCTGCAAGCCCTCGAGCTGTGGCGAATGGCAGTTGTTCTGCTGACAGCTATTTTGCTTGTGCTTTTGCTGTCCGATCTTTTAGAGCCCTTTTCCTTGGACGCATGGGCGTCTGCTGTCCTGAAATTTGTTGGAGTCTTCATTTGCTTTTACGCGGTTATGCTTGCTATCGATCCATCGACTATGC
>NZ_JANWXB010000102.1 GCF_025055495.1 Thermoflexus sp.
GGCAGCCACAGGGGGCTGCCCCTACAAGATGGATGGCCCCCGGAACAGATCGGCCGGGGCGGTGGGGGGAACCAGGATTCGGAGCGAGCGGGGGACGATCTCGAAGACCATCGGCGTATGGCCGATGGGTTCCCCGTCCACCTGGACCGGGACGACGGGGCGGGTTTCGACGACCACCCGGCGCCCGGTGAAGAACTTAACCGCCGGGTCCTGAAGGTGACGGCCCCCGAAAACGTTAAAGAAGTGCCGGATCGCCCACGGGAGCCCCATCCCCCGGAACACGCAAACGTTCAGATAGCCATCGTCCAGCACGGCCTGCGGGGCGATGCGAACCAGCCCCCCATACAACTGGGCGTTCGCCACCAAGACCACCAGGGTGCGCCCTTTGACCCGGCGGCGGCCGTCCACGATGACGGTGGCCCGCATGGCGGGAAAGTCTTTGGCGATCATGGCGGCGGCGATCAGATAAGCCAGGGCTCCCAAACGCTTGGCGTTTCGGGTGCGGGGCTCCATATGTTGCGCGACTTGAGCATCGAGGCCGATGCCCGCCCACAGGAGGAAGTAACGACCGTTGGCCCTCCCCACATCAATCGCATGCTCCTGTGCGGCCTCCAGCAGATGGGCCGCGATCTGGATCCGAAGGGGATGAACCAGGGGATAAACCGGGAGGCCCAGCTGTCTGGCCCACACGTTGCCAGTCCCCACGGGCAGGACCCCTAAGGCCGCCCGCATCCCGACCAGGCCGTTGGCTACCTCGTTGACGGTGCCGTCCCCCCCGGCGGCGATGACCCAATGGAACCCCTCCAGGGCCGCTTCGTGAGCCAGGTCGGTGGCCATCCCTGGACGTTCCGTGATCCGCAGGAAGACCGACCATTGGCGCTCCTCTTGCCATTTACGGGCTACTGCCTGGACCTCCCGTAACATCTCCCGAGGGCCAGCGGCGGGGTTGTAGATGATCATGACCTGACGTGAGCGCTCCATGGTCGCTTCCCTAAGTGTAATCCTTTGAACCATTGCGCCATTTGCAACTTCAGGCAGCGAGTCCGATTCAGGCGCCTTCGGGAAAGAAGCAAGCCAGATCCCTCCCCCTCAGAGATCTTTTTGGGCTGGGGCGCCACCTTCGGCGGCATCCCAGCCCAAAAACCCGCAGGAGAGCTCAGAAGCTCCCCACGGCGTCCGTTATCAACCTGGAGATTGGGGAGCTGAAACCCATCCGGCCAGCTGCGTAACGCCCATCCTCCAAGGGCCATGCGAGGCACAGATGGCTCACCGGGAACGGGGATGCCGTCCGCGCCGTCGTCCCTGGGCGGGAGCAGGTTTCATGGGGGCCAGAGCGGTTTCTTCCTCCGCCTCTTCCTCCGCGATCCGTTCCAGCTCAACCAGCCGGCGGAGCCGCGCCTCCGGCGGGGTTTCCGCCAGCTCGATCATCCGCAGCTGCTCTCGCAGCTCGAAGATCTGATCCCGGAGGGCGGCGGCTTTCTCAAACTCCAGCGCCTGGGCCGCCCGCCGCATCTCTTTCTCCAGCGCGCGGATCAGGCGTTGCAACTCATCCTTGGGCACTGCTGGTGGCCGTCCGGGCGCCTCCGCTTCCTCCGACATCATCTCCCGAACCCGATCGGTGAGATCCCGCACGGCCTTCACAATCGAACGGGGCTCAATCCCATGGGCCCGGTTGTAGGCCTCCTGGATCGCCCGCCGGCGGTGGGTCTCCTCGATCGCCCGGCGCATGGAGTCCGTGATCGTGTCCGCATAGAGGATCGCCGTGCCGTTCACGTGGCGGGCCGCCCGCCCGATGGTCTGGATCAGCGCCGTCTCGCTCCGCAGAAAGCCCTCCTTGTCCGCATCCAGCACGGCCACCAGCGAGACCTCCGGGAGGTCAAGACCCTCGCGCAGCAGGTTGATCCCCACCACGACATCATAGACCCCCAGCCGAAGGTCCCGCAGGATCTCCACCCGCTCCAGGGTCTCGATGTCCGCATGGAGGTAATGGGTGCGGACTCCCATTTCATTCAGGTATTCGGAGAGTTCCTCCGCCAGGCGCTTGGTGAGGGTGGTAACCAGCGCCCGCTCGCCTCGGGCGACCCGCTTCTGGATCTCGCCGATGAGATCCTCGATCTGGCCCTTCGTTGGCCGCACCTCCACCACCGGATCCAGGATGCCGGTCGGGCGGATCAATTGCTCCACAATCTGCTCGGACTTCTCCAGCTCGTAGGGCCCGGGGGTGGCGGACATAAAGATCACCTGGCGAACCCGTCCCTCGAATTCCTCAAACGTGAGCGGGCGGTTGTCCAGGGCGGAGGGGAGGCGGAAGCCATATTCCACCAGGGTCTCCTTTCGGGAACGGTCGCCGTGATACATCCCCCGCAACTGTGGGATCGTCATGTGAGATTCATCGATCACCACCAGGAAATCGTCGGGGAAATAATCCAGAAGGGTCCATGGCGGCTCGCCGGGCGCCCGTCCATCCAGATGGCGGGAGTAGTTCTCAATGCCGTGGCAATAGCCCACCTCGCGGAGCATCTCCAGATCGTAAAGGGTTCGCTGGCGGAGCCGCTCCGCCTCCAGGAGCTTCCCCTGAGCCCGCAGCTCCTCCAGCCGTTGGTGAAGCTCCCGTTCGATCGATTCGATGGCCCGGCGCAGCTTCTCCTCCGGGGTCACGAAGTGCTTGGCCGGGTAGATCTCCACCGTTTCATGGAGGCGGAGCACCTCCCCCGTGAGCGGATCCAACTCCACGAGGCGGTCGATCTCGTCCCCCCAGAACTCAATCCGCAGCGCGGTGTCCTGGTAAGCGGGAAAAACATCCACGGTGTCTCCGCGCACCCGGAAGGTCCCCCGGCGGAAGTCCACGTCATTGCGCGTATACTGGATATCCACCAGGTGGCGCAACAGGTTGTCGCGACGACGGACCTGACCCCGGCGCAGGCGGATGACCACCTGGCCCCAATCGTGGGGGTTACCGATGCCGTAGATGCAGGAAACCGAGGCAACGATGATCACATCCCGTCGGGTGAACAGCGCCTGGGTGGCTGCGAGGCGCAGGCGTTCGATCTCCTCATTGATGCTGGTCTCTTTCTCGATGTAAGTGTCGGTCTGGGGGATATAAGCCTCCGGCTGGTAGTAATCGTAGTAGCTGACGAAGTATTCCACCGCGTTGTGAGGGAAGAACTCCCGGAACTCCGCGTAGAGCTGCGCGGCCAGGGTTTTGTTGTGGCTGATGACCAGGGTGGGCTTCTGGATCTGAGCGATGACGTGGGCGATGGTGAAGGTCTTCCCTGTTCCCGTAGCCCCCAAGAGCGTTTGATAGCGATAACCCCTGCGCAGGCCCTCGACCAGCTTCTCGATGGCCTGGGGTTGATCCCCTGTGGGTTCAAAGGGCGCCATTAGCTGAAAGCGCTCCATGTCGGGTCCCTTTCCTCTTCCTCTTCTTCTTTTTTCTTCTTTCTCCTCCTCGCGACCCTCAGGACGTGGGGAGGAGAGAAAACATCCTTCAGGGGACGGGGCCGGGGGCCTTTGGCCTCCACCCGCCCTCGAAAACCCCCGGATCGAAGATCGGGCGGCGTTTCACTGCGGACTGACGGGGAATAGAGCATCAATGGCCCCATCCCCCTTTATCCCCTCTCCCTACAGCTCTTTGGGCCGTAGGGATTGTGGATGGAGCCGGACGCCGAAGGGGACCGACTCCGTCCACAACGCACCGCGAGGAAGCGAACGGCGTCATTCCTAATGACACCATATCGAATTTTAAGCGGCAAGTCCGATCGAGGCGCCTTCAGGAGGGAAGCAGGTCAGGCTCCCTCTTTCCTTACCCCTTCCCGGGGCCCTCAGGGCCATGGGAAAGGGGGAAATATTTTTGGAAGCTGGGGGCACCGCCTTCAGCGGCCTCCCCCGCGCCGAAACCCCCATCGAAAGGGCGATCCGCCCTAAGGAAGCGCTACTTAGAAGCCCCATCAGAGGCGATGGCCCTTCGGATCTCCTGCGCCATAGCCCGGGCTCGCTGGGGGGCATCCCCGATATGGAGATGGACCTCCATCAGGCGCCGGAGGGTTTCCGGAGCGAGCCACCGGGTGATCTCTGGATCGGCCGCCAAGCGTTCCGGCAACGGATTCGGTGCGCCGGACCGCACCGCCTCCCACGCGGCCATGGCATGATCCCGCAGGCGGGCGTGGAGCGCCTGGCGGTCGGCGCCGGCCCGGGCCGCAGCCATTAGGATCGGCTCCAGCGCGGCGAAGGGAGCGTAACGCTCCAGGTTGCGCCGCAGCGCTTCCTCACGGATCTCTATGCCCCGGAGGATCCGAAGCGTGAGCTGGAGGATCTCATCGGCGGCCAGGAAGGCTTCCGGCAACAGGATCCGCCGGATCGCCGAGTCATCCAGGGTGCGCTCCAGGAGGGAGTGGGCGGCGGTTTCCCATATGATCGAAGGCAGCGCTCCCAGATAGCGGGCGAGGGCATTGATCCGCTCCGCGAGGACCGGGTTGCGCTTGAACGGCATCGCCGATGAGCCCACCTGACGAGCGCCGAACGGCTCCGACCATTCCCCGAACGGAGGGGCTTGCAACAGACGCAGGTCAAAGGCCATCTTGTAAAGCGACATGGCCAGCCCAGCCAGTGCGACCAGCGCCTGCCAATCCTGTTTGCGCGGGTAAATCTGGCCTGCCACAGGGAACGCGGCTAGGTCCAGCGCGGCCATCGCCCGTTCCTCCATCTCCGAAGGCGTCACGCTGGTCCCCTCCAGCAGGGCCGCATAAGAGGCTCCTGTCCCCACTGCCCCTTTGAAGCCCTTTCCCCGGATTGCGGCGCGGCAGCGGGAGATCTCCTCCCAGTCCCTCAGGAGATCCTGGCCATAGAGGGCCAGACGATACCCCACCGTCGTGGGCTCAGCGGGCTGAAGGTGGGTCCAGGCCATGCAGGGAGTTGCCGCCCAACGCTCGATGGCCTCCGCCAGGGCTTCCAGGACCTCCCGCAGGCGATCGCGGATCAGATCCAGAGCGTCCCGAATCCGGATTGCATCGGCGTTGTCCTCGATGTCCGCGGAGGTGGCGCCCAGATGGAGCGCGGGGCCGCCCTGAGGAGCCTGTTCCGCGAAGGTGAGAAGCTCGGCCATGAGATCGTGCCCGATCTCCCGCTCGATCTGCTCCGCCCGCTCCAGATCGATGGTCTCGACGTGGGCCTCCAGGTCGGCCAGCTGCTCAGGGCGGACCAGGCCCGCGGCCATCTGGGCCCGCGCCAGGGCGACCCATACCCGCCGCCACAGCCGCCGGCGGTGGGCCTCCGACCAGATCCGGCGCATCGCCGGGCTTCCATATCGCCAGGTAAAGGGGGAAAGAAAGGTCTCGTGCGTGAACATCCCGGACTCCGACGGCAGGATCCTCCCGATCTTCCCTTCCCACCATGTCCCACCGCGGCCTGGCCCCTAGGCGTAGGGGCACGCCGCGGCATGCCCTTACATGACCTCCAGGATCTGATCGCGGGCGGGGCCTACGGAGACATAACGCACCGGCGCGCCGGCCAGCTCCGCCAGACGACGCAGATACCCCTGCGCCGCCTCCGGCAGATCCTGCCAGCGCCGGGCTGTGGAAGTGGGTCCCGTCCATCCAGGCAGGCGTTCATAGACCGGGGTCACCTGCTCCAGAACCGGTGTGTCGGGGACGTGAGTGAGAACCTCTCCGGAAGGAAGGCGATAGCCGACGCAGAGGGGGATTTCCTCCAGGCCATCCAGGACATCCAGTTTGGTGACCGCCAGGGCGGTGAAGCCGTTCAACCAAGCCGCGTGACGCAGGGCCACCCCATCCGGCCAGCCGCAGCGGCGGGGGCGGCCAGTGGTCGCTCCGAATTCCCATCCTTCCCGAGGCCCCCCCCGGCGCAGGCGCTCCGCCAGTTCCCCATGCACCTCCGTCACCAGGGGACCCTCTCCCACGGCGGTGGCGAAGGCCTTCACCACCCCGATCACCTCCTGGATCGCCCGAGGGGGGATCCCCGCGCCGACGGCCGCATAGCCCACCAGAGTATTCGAGGAGGTCACATAGGGATAGATGCCCCAATCCAGGTCCCGCATCGCCCCCAGCTGGCCCTCGAGGAGAACACGGGCATCCCGCCGCAGCGCCTCCTGGAGCATCGGAATGGTATCGATGATTCGATCCTTCAGGTGCTCTCGCCACCCCTCGCACCGGGCGATCAGCTCCTCCAGAGAAGGGGGCTCCCCGTTCAGCGCGACCATCCGTGCCGAGATCGCTGCGTAAGCCTGCTGGAGGCGCCGGTGGAGCCAGTCCCGATAGAGGAGATCGCCCATCCGCAGGCCGATGCGGGCCGCCTTGTCGCTGTAAGCCGGCCCAATGCCGCGGCGCGTGGTGCCCAGCGGGCGATCGCCCCGTCCTCGTTCCTCCAGCTCATCCCGCTGGCGGTGATAGGGGAAGACCAGATGGGCGCGATCGGAGATCCAGACGCGGGAGGTATCCACACCGGCGGCTTCGAGCTCCGCCAGCTCCTGGAGCAACGTATCGGGGTTCACGACGGTCCCCGCGCCGATGATGCAGGTCGTTCCCGGATGGAAAACACCGGAGGGAACCAGATGGAGGCGGAACGTTCCATACTCGTTCACCACCGTGTGGCCTGCGTTGTCGCCGCCCTGCACCCGCATAACGATCTCGGCCTCGCGGCTCAGGTAATCGACAATATGGCCCTTCCCTTCATCCCCCCACAACGCGCCGACCACTGCGATCACAGGCATGCCCTTGCCTCCAGCGAAAACAGATAACAGCCCCAACGTCTCTCTCCCATCAGACAGCCCATCCGCGCAGGAGTTACGCCGTTGAAAGCCCGCAGGACGGGATGGCTTCGACCCCAAAGCTCCCGCGAGGAAATCCGCTGCGAAGCTCCTCCAGCCAATCACCGGTTCCCTTCCGGGGAATTTCAGGATGGGCGGGGCCGTCTTCGGCGGCCCCGCCCATCCTGAAAATGTGGCGTTATATAGCCGCTTCGGGCCGCGGGGGGAAGAAAAGGAGGGGCTTGCCCCGCACGAGCCTTGGGCGAATCCAATCGGTGAGTTCCTACCTCTCGGGTTTATGCACCCGGCGTGTCTTCTCGCACGCTGAGGTCGATCACGCGCCCCTCCCGCTCGACCGGCTCCGCGCGAGGAGCTTCCAGCATCGGGAATTCCGGCTCGGCCCCGGGCATCACCGATTGCCCCCGGAAGTATCCGCCCTCATCGATGACCAGGGAGCTCGCGTTGATCTCCCCCCACACCTTTCCGGTGGAGAGGATCTCCACCCGGCCGGAGGCATGGATTTTCCCGATCAGCATGCCTGCCACCGAGACATTGGTAGTGCGCACCTCTGCCCGAACCCGCGCGTTCTCCCCAATGATCAGGTTGCCGCTGATCTCCATCGAGCCTTCGAAGATGCCCTCCACCCGAATGGTTCCATCGCCCTGCAACACGCCTTTGATCACGCAAGTCGGACCCAGCACAGTTTCCATGGGCGCGCCGGGGCTCGCCGGTTTGGGCGCCGCCAGCACTTTCTCCGGCTTCGATCGTCCGAACATTGTTCGCCTCCTCACGAATGAATATACTCTACTATAGAGAAAACCGTTTGGGGCTGTCAAAAGGGTTAGGAACCCTGATCGATGCCCGGTTTTGAAAGACGCTTCCGCACGCCCTGGAAGGAGATCCTCCGCCGCTTTGTGATGAAGCGCGATTTCGGAACCCAAAGCCCTCGGGGGCTGGACTCCCGAGCCGAGAGTTCGGATCGAAGGCTCCATCGCTCGAGGGAGAGGGGAGAGGAGCCCTTCCCCTTCGTTGAACCCCATCCTCAGCACTACTGCTTTGACCAGTTTATGAAACACGATGGGCAACTTCCAAGCTCTCCCGAGGGTTTTGAGGCTGGAGGCCGAAGGTCCCAACTCCGTCCCTGAATACCCCGGATCATAAAAGGATTGGGCAATGAATGCGCGCCCTTCTTTCTCCGCTCGCTCCAGAGGGACATCCCACGCCGGGCAGGGCCCGGGATCCTCCCTGCCCTCGGAATGGTGTGGCCGCTGAAACGCCCAGGATTCAGTAAAAAGGAGGGCGCGATGTATAGCGTGGTGATCCTGGCGGGTGGCCAGAGCCGCCGGATGGGAAGGAGCAAAGCCTTCCTGGACTGGAAGGGGCGTCCGCTGATCGTCGATTTGATCGACCGCTTTCGCTCAATCTCCGACGACGTGATCTTGATCGCCCCCGATCTCAAACCCTTTCAAGGCCTCAGCGCTCGCCTGGTCCCCGATCCCTCGCCCCCGGTAGGCCCCCTGGGAGGATTATGGTCCGGTTTATTGAGCGCGTGCTATGAATGGGCTTTCGCGATGGCCTGCGATATGCCCCTGGCGGATCCGCGCGTGGTGGAATGGATGTTCGAACAGCGAGAGGAGGCCGATGCGGTCGTCCTGCTCGATGACCAGGGGCGCCCGGAGCCGCTGCACGCGCTGTATCGGGTCTCCTGCCTCAACGCCATCGCTTCCGCCCTGGCCTGCCGACAGCGAGCGATGTTCGCCTTTTATCCGGCGATCCATGTGCGCTATCTCCCGCCATCCGCCTGGCGCACAGTGGACCCGGAGGGCCGCTCATGGCGGAACATCAACACGCCCAGGGATTGGAGGCGGCTCCTGAAGGAAATGGGAGGATGAGCGGGCTGGGGATGGCGGCTTTTGGCCACCATCCCCAGCCCGGCGCCTAAACGGAAAGCCGCAGCCGCGCGTAGGCCAGCGCCCCCAGCAGCCCCACGTCATCTCCCAGGGCGGCCCGGACGATCGGGGTGATGTAATCGGGAGCCATGGCGCGCTCTCGAGCGTAGGCGCGGATTTTCTCCAGGAACCAGTCGCCAGTTTTCATCACCCCGCCGCCCAGGATGATGAGGGTGGGGTTGAAGATGTGCCAGAAGCTGGCGATCCCGACCCCCAGGTAGAACGCCGCTCGATCCATGATGGCGCTCGCCACCGGATCTCCCCGCGTTGCCGCCCAGGCGACATCGGCGGCGGTCACGGTGGCCGGATCCGACCAGGGCACCGGCTCCCCCCGGGCCCACGCCTCCCGGGCCATGCGGGCGATGGCCGTTCCGGAGGCCATCGCCTCCAGACAGCCCTTCTGTCCGCAACTGCAGCGCGGCCCCTCCCGGGGTTCCACCATGATGTGCCCCAGCTCCGCCCCCAGCCCGTGGGCGCCCTCCAACAGGAGGCCGTGGGTGATCACCCCGCCCCCGATGCCGGTGCTGATGGTCAGATACACCAGGTGGGCATGGCCACGACCCGCCCCGTATTGCCATTCGCCCAGGGCGGCCAGGTTGGCGTCGTTGCCGACAAAGCATGGCACGCCGAACCGCTCCCGAAGCCGATCGGTCAGAGGGACGTTCTCCCAGCCCAAGTTGGGCGCGGTGAGCACCACGCCGGTCCGTGGGTCCAGGGGGCCGGGAACGCCCACGCCCATTGCCTCCACCAGTTCGTCGGCCGGCCACACCTCCTGGATCGCCTCAATGATCCGGGCGATCACCGCCTCCGTGCCCTCCTCCGGCCGGGTAGGACGCCCCACTCGGGCCAGGATCCGCCCTTCCCCATCGCAACGAGCGGCCCGGATGTTCGTCCCGCCGAGATCCACCGCGATGTAGACCATGAGGCCCTCCGGTTCGGACTTTAGATCGATAGCGCCTCGTCTGTTTTGGATTCGGGGGTTGTCGGGGCATCGCGGGGGAGCCCTTCAGCCCCCCGTTCCGCCTTCCACCTTCCAGGTTGACCGATCAGCCCTTCGGCGCCTGAAGATGGATCAACCGCCGGCGGCGCGGCGGAAGGTAGCCGCGGCCCCCGCCGGGAACAACCGGCGCGGCCAGCGTCCGCAGACCCTCGGCGGTGGCCTCGCAAACCTGATTCGGCCGGGGGTTCTCCAGATAGCGCCGCATCGCCTCGTAACCGGCCTCCAGCATCTGGGCTGTTTTCGAGAAATCCAGAAACGAGATCTCCCGGAAAGCCGTCAAACAGATGTGATGAACGGTTGCTGGCGTTTGCAGGGCGTCGTATAGATCGTCCAGGGTCTGTTCGCTCAGCACGGTCTGGTAGGCGGTCATGGCGATCTCGGCCACGCCATGCCGCGGCGGGAGGACCTGGGGGCTGAAGCTCAGGTCGAGCACATACAGCTCCTCCGCCCCCTTCTCGATGGCGATGGTGATCGGCACGGCCGCCACCACCCCGCCGTCTACGAGCTGCATGTTCCGGAAGCGCACCGGCGGATGGATCACGGGGACGCTGGCGCTGGCGAGGACCGCTTCGAGCAACGGCGCGGAGGGATCCTCGCCGAAAAGGATCAGGCGCTGGGTGCGCAGGTCCGCCGCCGTAACGTAGCATGGCCGCCGCAGATCCCCGAAGGTGCGGACGCCTGGGGGGAGGTGCGCCTGCAGGACCCGACGCAACCCCGATCCGTCGAACAGGCTGTCCTGATGCGTCAGGAGACGCCAGAGCGCGGTGAAGAGATGGCCGGGGTAGATGTCGGCGCGGCGGACGCGGCGCCAGGCGGCCGCCAGGCGCTCCACCCCGTCCGATGTCGGATCGATCGCGAAGGCCACGGCGTTGATGGCTCCCGCCGAGGTCCCCACGAGGAAATCCGGCTCGATCCCGCGCTCCAGCAACGCCTTCAGCGCGCCCACCTGAAGCGGGCCGCGGTTGCCTCCTCCGCTCAGCACGAACGCCCGCCGCGTCACGCTCGCTGGGCCTCATCCCGGAGTGTGGAAGGAGCAATGTTCCCAGTAGAATTGTAAGCGGGAGAGGGGCCGTCCGCGAATGGGGGCACGAATGCACGAATACGCGAAGGGTGGAGGAAGCGCCGGTCCGGATCCGCGGCTCGCACTTTGCCTGGCGATGCACTGGAGATGGGGAGCTGAAGCCGGTCTGGAAGGCAATCAACCCCCTTCCTTTCTCTGCAGCCCGCTGGACCACGAGGAGGGAGGAGGACACATCTTTGGGGTACGAGACCGGAAGCCTCGGGCCCTCAGCGCCGTCTCTCGAAAGCCTCTCCATCCCAGAACGACGAAGCGATGGGATCCTCGACGATGGGACGCGAGTGTGTGAAGGGAGCGTGAAGCGCCGGTTCTGATCGGCTGTCAGGGCCCGGGGACAAGAGGCGCGAATCCGCAAAGGGTGGATGGAGCACGGATCCCGGGGGAGGTTGATCGATGGACCGCGAGGCGCTGGTCAGAGCCGCGGACGCTATCCTAGAAGCCCTAAGCGACCTGGGCGTGCCCTTCGCTGGCCCCGCCCGCTCGGCCGTGCACGCGCTGGACAGCCTCCGTCGCGCCGATGAGGCCCGCCGTCGCCTCGAGGAGCTGCTGCAGAAGGCCAGGGAAGACTTCAAGGTCCGGGCCCGCCAGGAGGGACTCGAGGAGGTCGCTCAATGGGTGGCCTCCCTTCCGATAGCGGATCTCCCGACGTTCCGCCAGGCCCTCCAGGCGCTCCTGCAGCAATCGGATGAGAGGGACCTCCTCCACAAGCTGGAACAAGAGCTGAAGCGCGTCCCGGGCCTGGACGAGGCCCGACGGGCGCGCGCGCTGGCCCTTTTGATGGACTGCTTGCGGGCGCGCCTATCGAGCGACGAACAGTTCCGTCCGGTGATCACAGCCCTCAGCGTCCTGCGCACCGAGAAGCAACTACAGGCGCTGCAAAGCGCAGTCGATCGGCTCCAGGAGGCCGTGAACGCCCTCCTCGGACTGCCAGAGGACGTCCTGGTCTGGCCGGTCCGGCGGCTCGACGAGCCGATCGCCGAGCTCCGCGCCTACCACCTCCACCCGAAATACCGCCTGGTCCCCTACACCGGGGTTGCCTTCGAAGGGATGCGGGACGATCTGATCGAATGGGCGCGAGGCCTGGAGAAGGCTCAGTCGCCCGTGGGTTTGCGCCTCTACGTCGGCCCCGGGGGTGCTGGGAAGACCCGGTTGCTCATCGAGGCCGGCGAGGCCCTGCGGGCGGAGGGGTGGTGGGTCGGCTTCCTGCGGGCGGGGCGGCTGACCCCCAACAACGCTCCGATTCTGTGCCGCGACGCCCGCCCCACCCTGCTCATCATCGATTACGTCGCCGACCGCTCGGAGGAGGTCCGCATCCTGCTGCGGGCGGCCGCTCGAGCCCTTCGCGAGCGCACCGCGCCGCTGGCGATCGTCCTCCTGGAGCGAAGCCTTCCGCCCTGGTTGGAGAAAGAGCTCAGCACGTATGTCGACCCCGATTATGTGAACTGGCCGGAGTTCCTGTCGCTCCCTACGGTGGAGAAAGCGCCCCGGGAACTCCCGAGTGTTGAAGAAGTTGACCGTTCAGCCTTTTTCGAGTCCGCCCTCCAGCGTTTCCGGGAGCTCTGCCCGATCGATCCCCAGAAGCCCATCCCCCGTTACGCGCTGGCGGAGCTCCCGGAGTCACCGCTCCACATCCTGCTTCTGGCGATGCTGACGGTGGAAGGCGTTCAGGTGGACCAGGCGGCCCGGCCTGAGCAGGTGCTGGAATACGCGTGGAGCCGGGAGCGGAGCGCGTGGGAGCGCCACCTGCGGCCTCTCATCGGCCCGATAGAAGAGTGGCTTGGCGAGGCGGTCGAGCGGGTTGAGGACCTTTGCGTTGTAGCCACGCTGGGCCGCCGGTTCCCGAGCCCCGAGGCCATCGAGGCGTTCCTCCGGGAGCACGCTGAGCCGTTGCCGAACATCCGCTGGAAGGACTTGGCGCAACGGCTCCTCCACATCTTCCCCCACGCGGAGGACGGGATGGTGCCGCCGATCGTCCCGGATCCCCTGGCCGACTTCGTGGTGGCGCAGCGGCTGAAGGAGCGCCCGGAGCTGCTCCGCTGGGCGCTGCCAACGCATGAGGAGGCGGAGAGAGCGCCCGAGGAAGCGGCGCGAGCAGCCCGTCAGGCCCTGAGCGTCCTGGCTCGGATTTGGGAACAAAACGAAGAACAGGCAGAAAAATGGATGAAAGAAGTGGCAGATCATGTAGTGGCCTGGCCATTGATAGCCTGGAGCGAGCTGGAAACACTCCTGCCAAACCCGGTCTACACCCTGGCGCTGCGCGAATTCCTGGCCGCATTCTATCGTGGCCGCCTGGATCAGGTGTTTCTTGACGAAGAAAGAGCGAGGATATGGAACAACCTTGCGGCCGCCCTCTATGCACTGGGTTGCCGTGAGGAGACCCTCCAGGCCGCGCAGGAAGCCGTCGCGCTCTACCGCCGGCTTGCTGAGCGGGATCCCAACGCGTTCCTCCCCAACCTTGCGAAGAGCCTAAACAACCTAGGGTTGGTGCTTGCCGACCTGGGCCGCCGTGAGGAGGCCCTCCAGGCCGCGCAGGAAGCCGTCGCGCTCTACCGCCGGCTCGCTCAGCAGCACCCCGATGCCTTCCTCCCCCACCTGGCCGCAAGCCTCAACAACCTGGGCGCAGCGCTTGCCGAGCTGGGCCGCCGCGAGGAGGCCCTCCAGGCCACACAGGAGGCTGTCCAGATCCGCCGCCAGCTCGCCGCCCAGCACCCCGATGCCTTCCTCCCCCACCTGGCGATGAGCCTAAGCAATTTGGGCTTGGTGCTTGCCGACCTAGGCCACCGTGAGGAGGCCCTCCAGGCTGCGCAGGAAGCCGTCGCGCTCTACCGCCAGCTCGCCCAGCAGCACCCCGATGCCTTCCTCCCCGACCTGGCGATGAGCTTAAACAATCTGGGCAACCGGCTTGCCAACCTGGGCCGCCGTGAGGAGGCCCTCCAGGCCACACAGGAGGCTGTCCAGATCCGCCGGCGGCTCGCCCAACAGCACCCTGATGCCTTCCTCCCCGACCTGGCCGCAAGCCTCAACAACCTGGGCTTGGTGCTTGCCGGCCTGGGTCGCCGTGAGGAGGCTCTCCAGGCCGCGCAGGAAGCCGTCACGCTCTACCGCCGGCTCGCCCAGCAGCACCCTGATGCCTTCCTCCCCGACCTGGCGATGAGCCTGAGCAACCTGGGCGCGGCGCTCGTCGACCTAGGCCGCCGCGAGGAGGCCCTCCAGGCCATGCAGGAAGCTGCCGCGCTCTACCGCCGGCTCGCTCAGCAGCACCCCGATGCCTTCCTCCCTGATCTGGCGATGAGCCTCAACAACTTAGGTGCAATGCTTGTCGCCCTGGGCCGCCGTGAGGAGGCCCTCCAGGCCGCGCATGAGGCTGTCCAGATCCGCCGCCAGCTTGCCAAGCAGCGCCCCAACGCCTTCCTCCCTGACCTGGCGAGGAGCCTAGCGACTTATGGGTTTGTCCTTATGAAGTTGGGCCGGGCCCGCGAGGCCCACGCTGCCTTCGCTGAAGCGTTGCAGCAGATCCTCCCCCTTGCGCGCGCCTATCCAGCCGTGTTTGGGGAGCTTGCGGATGCTCTACGCACGGCCTACCTCCAGACCTGCCGGGCAACCCGCCAGGAACCAGACAGGGAATTGATCGAATAGAGGCAATAGGGGGGACAAACGAGAAGAGATCTTTCACCTATACGGGAAGGAGCTGATTTCCCCATCACTGACGTAGAAGCTGTTCCGCAACCTCGTGCCATCGCCGGGCGGCGGCCTCCCAGGTGAACCGGCAGGCTCGGGCGAGGCCCGCCGCCCGCCGGGCCGCCCGCCCCTCGGGGTCCGTCAGCGCCCGGCGTAAGCCCTCGGCGATCGAGGCGGTTGAGTCGGGATCCACCAGAATCCCCGCCTCGCCAGCCACCTCCGGCAGCGAGGAGGTCCACGAGACCACTACCGGGGTCCCGCAGGCCATCGCCTCCAAGGCCGGCAGCCCGAAGCCCTCATACCGGGAGACCAGGGCGAACGCCGCCGCCGCCGAATACAGGGCCGGCAGGTCCTCATCCGCCACAAACCCCAGCCAGCGGATGCGCTCCATCAGCCCGGAGCGCCGGATCGCCTCGAAGGTCCCCTCGGCCTTCCACCCTTTCTCCCCCACGATCACCAGATGGCCGTCGGGGAAGCTTCCCTCGCGGACCAGCGCGGCGAAGGCCTCGATCAGGCGCGGGTAGTTCTTGCGCGGCTGCACCGTCCCCACTGTCAGCACGAACGGCCACGGCCCCAGCCCGTAGCGCGCCCGCACCCGCGCCCGTTCCGCTTCGTCCTCCACCGGCCGGAAGCGCGGGTCTACGCCGCTGTAGAGCACCGTGATCCGCTCCTCCGGCACCCCATACAGGCGGACCAGATCCCGGCGAGTGGCCTCCGAGTCCGCCAGGACGTGGGTCGCCCGGCGCACGGCGCGGGGCACGTTCCGCCGCAGGTAGGCCACCAGGGGCTCCGGCAGCGTCTCCGGCATGATCTCGAACGAGAGGTCGTGCACGGTGAGCAGGGTGGGCCGCCCGGGCCAAGTGGGGGGGAGCAGGAAATCGGGGGAGTAGACCAGGTCCGCGGGCCCTGCCAAGGCCTCCACCGGGATCGGCAGGCGCAGGCGGTGCCAGAGCCAGACCATCCCGCGCTCGGGCAGGGGAGCCGGGCGCCGGCGGACCCCCGGCCCTTCCGCCCACGTAGGGGGGAACCGGACAGGGCCGGCGTAGAACAGCGTGTAGCGGTGCTCGGGGAACGCCCGCAGGATGGCGCGGGTGAGCTCCCGGGCGTAGCGCCCGATCCCCGCCCCCTGTCGCACCGCCGCCGTGATGTCGATGAGGATGCGGGCCATCGAAGGGCTCCGTGGAAGGCTGAGCGGATGGGCCCTTGCGGGCCCTGAGCGGCTGAAAGGAGTTCCCGTTCGTCGTCGGGAATTTCCCGGGCTCGCTCTCTTCGCGAACAACCCACGGTGCTTACGCGCCAAGCGGACGGGCACTTATGTGCCTGACTACGAGCGAGGCGCGGATAGGCACGGATGGGCCCTACCGAGAGCGACGGGCGCTGACGGGCTCTTCTACGAGCGGTCGGCGTCGGCCCATCCGTCCCCGACCCCTTTCAGGGGACGCGCAAGCAGGATGCATCGGGGCACATCCGTCTCGCCTACTTTCCGAAGGGAAACACAGCTGGCCACGGATATGCCGAGCGACGGGCGCTGACGTGCCCCACTACAAAACGGTTTTTCGTTCGTAGTAGGGCTCGTAAGTGCCCGTTCTTCGTCTCTTCGTCCTCAGGCGAGCGCTTTGCTTCATAACCGTGCCGCAGGCAAAACCCGCGCTCGCCGTCGAACTCGCGAGTGTCCGCTCTCTCTGTGGAAGACACGTAATAGGACTTCACGGGCACGGACTCCAGAACCCATAATGGCTTCCGCCCCGCCCAGGTAGGCGCCCAGCCGGCCGGGCAACGCTTTCTGAAGCAACGGATCGCCCTCTTGATTCAGGGGAACAAGCGAAGGGATAAGTCCGCCTCAGGCAGCCCTCCATACGTATCATTCGTGTATTCGTGTCCCATTCGAGGACACCAATCGGCCAGATGCCCCGGGCTTGCGGTGGAACCGCGACGGGATGTCCACCGACGACTCGAATTATAATCATACCCGGTTGCTGGCCTCCGCATGGAGGAGAGCGCCGCAGCGCTCCAGAGGAGAACCGCACGGGGAGCGGGAGGCTATGGACCTTGAACGGAGGAGTGTTCCCCCGCCCCCTTCCGAAGGCATCTGGAGAGAGCCCAAGCATCCGGTTCGGGGTGTTTTCGCGTATGAACGTCGTGCAACCGCCTCATCCGCGCATGCGCGCCCTGCTAACCGCCTTCGCCCTCACGGTCCTGATGATCGTCGCCTTGGATCTGCGAACGGTCGGGCTGAACTGGGACGAGAATCAGCACCTGCACCCGGACGAGCGCTTCCTCACCATGGTCACTGAGGCCCTGGACTGGCCTCGCAGCCTCGGGGAATACTTCGACTCCGCCCGCTCCCCCCTCAACCCCTATAACCGCGGTTACACGTTCTTCGTCTACGGGAATCTCCCGATCATCCTGACCCGAGGGGCCGGCGAGCTCCTCACAGCGCTCTGTCAGGCCCAGGAAGCCCTGTGTCCCTTCCCCGAAGGACATGCCCTGGGCTACAACGAGGTCACGCTCCTCGGCCGCGCCCTCTCCGCCCTGCTGGATGCCGGGACCGTGCTGCTCACCTTCTGGATCGGCTCAGAGCTGATGGGCTTCGGCGGCGGGCTGTTGGCAGCCGCCCTGATGGCCTTCAGCGTGATGAACCTCCAGCAGGCCCACTTCTACACCACCGACACCTGGGCCACCTTTTTCAGCACGGCCGCCCTCCTGGGGCTGATCCGGACCTTGCGGAGGAGCGGTCATGGCCCCTGGGCCTACCTGAGCGCCATCGCCACAGGGGCGATGGCCGGAGCCGCCCTGGCCTCCCGGATCAACCTATGGCCCCTCTTCCCCCTGATGGCCCTGGCGGCCCTCCTGGATCTTCGGGGCCAGCGCGGACGGTGGGGGCCGTGGCTGACGGCCGGCTTCGCAGCCCTCCTGGCCTTCCGGGTCGGCATGCCCTACGCCTTCGCCGGTTGGATCACCCCGGATCCCCGCTGGCTGACGAATATGGGGGAAATCCAGGCGCTGATCAGCGGGGCTGTCGATTACCCTCCCGGCCACCAGTGGACGGATCGTGCGCCGATCCTCTTCCCCCTCAAGAACATGGTCCTGTGGGGCATGGGCCTCCCCTTCGGGCTGGCAGCGTGGCTCGGATGGCTGGGCCTGGGATGGGCGCTGCGCCGGCGGCTCCACACCGGCTCCTTCCGACAGGACGCCATCGCCATCGGATGGCTGTTGATCTGGGCCTGGACCGGCGGCTATTTCCTGTATATGGGAACCCAGTGGGTGAAATCGATGCGCTATTTCCTGCCGATTTACCCCACGCTGGCCCTGACCGCCGCCTGGGGCCTGCAACAGCTCGGTCGGATCGCCCTCCCCGGCCTCCGTCGACTGGCCTCTCTCGCCATCGCTGGGACATTGCTGGGCACGATGCTGTGGGCCGTCGCCTTCACCACAATCTACCGGCAGCCGGTCTCCCGGGTGGCCGCCTCCCGCTGGCTCTACGCCCACGTCCCCAGCGCGGTAACGCTGCGGCTGGCGGACTCCAACGACTCGCAGTATCCGCTCTCCCTCCCGAACCAGATCCCGGTGGAAAGCGAGCTCATGCTGCCGGTCGGGTCGATCCCCGCGATGACCGTGATCGGGATCGAGATCCCTCACCTGCGCGCCCTCAGCGATCCGCCGGGCACGCTCCAGCTGACGCTGGAGACCCCGGAGGGTCAAGAGCGCCTTCGGGTTTCGCTGATCCCTCCCACAACCGCCCGGCACCCCGACGGCGATCCGGTTCGGGTCTCCCTGCCGGAGCCCATCGCGCTGCCCCCGGGATCCTACGTCATGCGCCTGCGGGCGGAGGGCGGGCCCGTTCTCCTTACGTCCTCCATCATCGCCAACGAGCACTGGGACGACGGCCTGCCGTTGCGGCTCGACGGCCGGGACGCCTTCGCAATGTATCAGGGCCTGGAGATGACCTGGTATGACGACGACACCGAGGCGAAGCGGGAGAAGGCCCTGGAAGGGCTGGAACGGGCGGACTGGATTATCCTCTCCAGCCAGCGGCTGGTCTGGTCGATCCCCCGTCTCCCCCTCCGCTACCCGATGACCACGGCCTACTACCGTTCCTTGTTCGAAGGGAAGCTGGGCTTCGAGCTGGCGGCGGCCTTCCACGTCAAGCCCCGGCTGGGGCCGCTGGAGATTGACGACATCGGCGGCCGCATCGGCTTCCGCCTCCCCCCGCTCGGGTTCGAGGAGCCCTTCTGGGGCGCGGAGGAGGCCTTCAGCGTCTACGACCACCCGCCGGTCTGGATCTTCCGCAAGCGGCCCGATTTCTCCATTGAGCAGGTCCGGCAAATCTTGGAATCCGTCGACCTGAGCCAGGTGATCTGGCAGACGCCGCGCCAATATACCCAGGCCCGCCACCTCCTGATGCTGGATCCGGCGGCCTGGGCGCGCCAGCAAACGGCCTCCACTTACCGGGAGCTCTTCCCCCCGGAAAATCCGCTGAACCGCTGGCCGTTGCTGGGGATCACCGCCTGGCTGCTCTTTTTCCTTGCGCTGGCCGGGTGGGCCTGGCCCCTCACCGCCTGGGCGTTCCCCCAGCTGGCCGATCGCGGATACGCCCTGGCCCAGCTCCTCGGCCCTCTGCTGTTCGCCTTCTTCCCCTGGCTGCTGGCCAGCGTCGGGATGATGGATTTCGCCCCGACTGCGATGATCCTCACCCTGCTCGCTGGCCTCGGCGTGGACCTCCTCCTGTGGCCCCGGGTTCGGCCCATGATCCGGGAGGCACTGCGGGATCCCCTCTGGCGGGCCGAGCTGGGGGTGTTCTTGGGCGCCTTCGCCCTGTGGCTATTGATCCGGCTGGGCCACCCGGACCTCTGGCATCCGGTGATGGGCGGGGAGAAGCCGATGAACCTCTCGTATCTGCTGGCCACGATCCGCTCGCTGCGCTTCCCGCCCTATGATCCCTGGTTCGCCGGAGGCTACATCAACTACTACTACTTCGGCTACGTGATCGTCGGGGCCCCGATGAAGCTGCTGGGCTTCGACGTCCGCTACGCCTACAACGCGGCGATCCCCACCTTAGCGGCCATGACGGCCCTGGGGGCCTTCGCCATCGGCGCGCAGCTGGCGAAGGCCTGGTGGCCACGGGGTGGATGGAAGCCGGTGGCGGTCGGCCTGTTCGCTGCCCTCTTCGCAGTGGGCGTGGGGAATCTGGGGGAGCTTAACCTGCTCGCGCGCCTGTTCGGAGAGGTCGGGGCGGAGACCTCCGGTGCCTCCGAGCTGTCGCCGACCGATGTGCTGCGGGGAGTCGGGCGGGTGCTGCGCGGGGAGGCCTCGCTGCCCGCCCGCATTGAGTGGTGGTATTGGAACCCGACCCGGATGATCCCGGATCACGATGTGACCCCGATCACCGAGTTCCCCTACTTCACATTCCTGTATGCGGACCTGCACGCCCATATGATGGCTTTCCCCCTGCAGCTGACCGCGCTGCTGATCGGGCTGGCCTGGCTCCGGCGGCTGCGATGGGACGAGCCTTCTGGAGTCCTGGCGCTTGCGCTGGGGGCGCTCGTCGTCGGCGCCCTGCGGCCCACCAACACCTGGGATTACCCCACTCACGTCCTGCTGGGGCTGGCCGCCCTCACCCTGAACGCGTGGAGGCGAAGGGATCTCCAGACCTGGCGGGGCATCGAGGGATGGGCCGCCCGGGGCCTCGCCTTCGTCGGCCTGGGCCTCCTGTTCTTCTATCCCTATATCGCTCACTACGCTACGGCCTATACGTCCTTCGAGCTCTGGAAGGGCGATCGCACGCCGCTGGGGACTTACTTCCTGCTTCACGGCCTGTTTCTGACGCCGATCCTGCTCCTCCTCCTGCGGGAAAGCCGGCGGCTGCTCCGGTGGATGCTTGCGGGATGGACGGCCGATCCGCTGGGGGCCCTGGGGTGGGTGGCGGCGGGAGCGATGGGCGTGGGCCTCTGGCTGCTCGGCGGGCGACTGGCCCCGGTCGCCTGGATCGCCGTCCCGATGATCTTAGTGGCCGCGGCCCTCGCCCTGCGCCCCTATCAGATCCCCGAGCGACGCCTCCTCTGGATCTGGGTGGCGGCGGCAGCGGCCCTCACCCTCGGCGTGGAGCTCGTCGTGCTCAAGGGCGATATCGGGCGGATGAACACCGTCTTCAAGTTCTACCTGCAGGTTTGGTTTCTCTGGGCGGTCGCCGCGGCGATGGCGGTGGTGGCCCTGGAAGAGGCGGCCCGGCGGTGGACGCCCTTCCTCCGCGCCCTCTGGCGCGGCCTATTCGGGGCGCTGTTGGTCTCCGCTCTCCTCTACCCGCTCCTGGCCACGCCAGCGCGGCTGGAGGACCGCTGGGATGTCTCCGTGGGGCCGACCCTGGACGGGTTCGCCTTCATGGAGAAAGCCGTTGCCGATGAGATGGGAGTGCGCTACCCGGTGCGCCACGAGTGGGAGGCTTTGCAGTTCCTGCAAGCCCACAGCGAAGGAACCCCGGTGGTGATCGAATCTATCCGCTCGCCGGCCTATCGGGGGCTACGCAGCCGTGTGGCTATGTTCACCGGGCTCCCGCTGGTCTTCGGGTGGGACTGGCACCAGCGGCAGCAGCGGACCGTCGTGCCCGAGTCGTTCATCCGCCGCCGCGAGGCCGATGTCAACCAGTTTTACGAGACGACAGATCCGGAGGAGGCGATGGCCATCCTGCGCCGCTACGGCGTGCGCTACGTGATGGACGGCTACGCCGAGCGCCTGTATTACCCACCCCAGGGGTTCGAGAAGTTCCCCGTGATGATCGCGCGAGAGGAGCTGCGGATCGCGTTTGATAACGGGAGCGTGCGGATTTACGAGGTGACCCGCTGAGCGCGTTCACGGAGCATCGAGCCGCATCAACGGCGCCTGAATCCAGCAGGCCCTTCTCGCCTGGCTCGGGACGATCCTCACCGGCTCCCTGGAGACATCTTCCGCGCGCTATCCGAAGAGCTCAGACAGCGGAATGACCAGGCCTGGAAGCACCTCTTCCCCCTCCAGGACCTCGTGCTCCCGCAGGAAGCGCGCCGTCCCATCCGGCCGATACACCGTCACCGTCCGCGCCTCCGGCGCCACCACCCACACCCGCTGCGCCCCCGCCTCCAGATAGTCCCGCACCTTCTGCTGCAAATCCACCGGATTGTCGTTGGGCGACAGCACCTCCACCGCCAGATCCGGCGGGCCCTCGATGAAGCCGGAGGGCAGCTTCCCCTCCGGCAGCCGATCCGCCGCGATGAAGGCCACGTCCGGCGCCCGAACCCGCTCCGGGTCCCCTGGCAGCCGCAGCACAAACCCCACGTCCCCCGCCACCACCCGGCCCAGCCGATGTTTGCGGACATGCTCCATCAGCCGACGGCCGATTTCCAGAGTGAGCTCCCCGTGCACCCCGCCCACCGGCGTCATCTCGATGACCTCCCCGTCGACCAGCTCACGGCGCACATCCCCTTCTCCCATCCGCCATAGATCAACTGCTGTCTGTCGCACCCGTGTTCCCATCGAAACGCCTCCAGACGCCCTAAATGCTCTCCGGCCGCGAGCCATCGAGCCCGCACCGGATTGATGGGTTGAAGCCAGCCGCCCTACCTCCCTACAGGATCAGCGAGGATTCTCTGGAGAAAATCACCTCTGCCTGACTTCATGAGCGCCGTCTCCCCTGAAAAACACGTCCGGGCCCTCCGCTTACGTCCCGGCAAGCCCGGGATCCTCCGAGGGCCCTGGAGCGGGGGCAACCGCGCTACCCATAAACCCACGCCATCCCATTCGCGTATTCGTGCCTCATTCGTGGAGCCCCCCCCACGCGACCTGCTGTTCGATCAGGATCCGCTGGTAGCTCTCATATCGGCGCCGGCGGATCTTCCCGCGGGCGACCGCCCGGCGGATCGCGCAGCCAGGCTCCTCCAGATGCAAGCAGTCCGAGAACTCACACTGTCCGAGATACGGACGCATCTCGGGGAAGCAGACCGCCAGGTCCTCCGGGGGAATCCCCCATACCCCGATATCCCGCAGGCCCGGCGTGTCCGCCAGATATCCGCCGTCGAAGGGGATCAGCTCACTATGGGTGGTGGTGTGACGCCCCATCCCCGTCCGAGGGTTGATGGATCCGACCTTCAACGCCAACCCCGGCTGCAGGGCGTTCAGCAAGCTGGATTTGCCGGCCCCGGAGGGCCCAATGAACGCGGTGATCTTCCCCTGCAGCCGCTCCCGCAGCGCCTCCAGGCCTGTCCCGGTGACCGCGCTGGTATACAGAACCGGATAGCCCAGGGCCTCGTATTCGGCAAACCGGGCCCGGAACGATTCCCGGTCCTCCACCAGGTCCATCTTGTTCATACACAGGATCGCCAGCAAGTGATTGGCCTCGGCCACGGCTAAGTAGCGATCGATCTGGAACAAATCCGGTTCCGGAACTGCGGCGAACACGGCCACGATCTGATCCAAGTTCGCTGCGAGGACATGGGCCCGGCTCGGATCCAGCGGCTCCCGACGCACCAGGGCGGTGCGCCGGGGAAGGATGGCCACGATGGCGCCCTCCCGGGGCGAGACCCGCTCGAATTCCACATGGTCGCCGATCACCGGGCGCTGTGGGCCATCCCGCTGACGGCGCAGCCGTCCCCGCAGCACACATCGCACCACCCCATCCGGCCCTTGCACATCATAAGCCGAACCCAGCGTCCGGATCACGATCCCCTGCTCCCGCACGCCCATCCCCTGCTTTCCTCCCTCCTTCCTTGATAAGGTTGACTTATAGCTGGTCCTGCTGACTGTTCGCATATGACCGCTCCTTCCTTTGAGGCCTTGAGGGCCTCGGGAAGAAGGGATGCGGATGGAAAACGCCACCCCGGGTCTACCGGCGGGCGTCTAGCCTCACCATCCATATCCATCTTAACCTGGATTTCCAGGTTGAGAGTTTCAGCCCCGCCCCTCCTTGCGCCCTGATGCCCGCGCGGGAGGCGCTTCCTCCGAAAAGCCGGGCCTAGCAGGGACTCCGTTTCCCCAGCGGGGCCGAAACCGAACGGCGGCTCCGGTTTCGTCCAAAGCCTGGGGGTCGGCCTTCGGACCGCCGGAAGGAGGAGGGCCATCCGCTCCCTCCAGGCGGCTTAGATGCTGAACTCGTTAAGAGTTGTGTCGTTCGCTTCCTCGGGGGTCTTTTCGTCCCCCTTCCCACGGCCTAAGGGGGATTTCAGGGCTAGGGTGCCACCTTCGGCGTCGCCCCAGCCCTAACAAAGTCCAGCTTCGACAATGAAGCCCACTAAAATAGATAGGGAAGGCCCGTCTTTTATAGAACTTGCCGGGAGGACCTGCCGATGTGGGATCTCTATCGTGAGGTTCTCAAGGCCGGGGAGGAAAACCGTCCAGTGGCGCTATGCACCGTCATCCGGGCCCGCGGGTCCGTGCCCCGGCATGAAGCGGCCAAGATGCTGGTGTATCCGGATGGTCAGATCCGGGGGACCATCGGCGGCGGGGAGATGGAGGCCCGGGTGATCCGCGAGGCCCTCCAGGCGCTCCAGGAGGGCCATCCCCGGCTGGTTCGTTACACGCTCTCCGATCCGCAGCAGGGCGACCCGGGCGTCTGTGGGGGGGAGATGGAGATCTTCATCGAGCCGCTGCTCCCACCTCCGACGATGTTGATCATCGGGGCAGGGCATGTCGGCCGGGCGCTGGCCCATCTCGCCAAATGGCTGGGCTTCCGGGTGCTGGTCAGCGATGATCGGCCGGAGTTCTGCACCCCGGAATGGATCCCGGACGCGGATGGCTTCCTGGCTGGCCCCCCCGAGGAAGTGCTTCCCGGCGCGCCGATCCACGCCCAGACCTACATTGTGCTCACCACCCGGAACCATCCGCTGGACGTTCGGATCCTCCCGCTGATTCTGGACAGCCCCGCGCCTTACATCGGGGTGATCGGCTCGAAGCGGCGCTGGTTGCTCACCGTGAAGGTTCTGAAAGAGAAGGGGATCCCTGGGGAGCGGCTGGCGCGGGTCCGGTCGCCGGTGGGTTTGGAGCTGAACGCGGAGACCCCGGAGGAGATCGCCGTCTCCATTATGGCGGAGATCATTGCGACCCGCCGAGGGGGAAGCGGCGCGCCGATGGCGATGGAGCTGCAGCAGGCGCTTCGGGAATTATAGGGGCGAGGCAACCCCTCGCCCCTACTCTTGCAGGAATTCTCGCAGCCGGCGCGCGTAGATGGGATGGCGCAGCCGGGCGAGCGCCTGGGCTTCGATCTGCCGCACCCGCTCCCGGGTCACCCCCAGCTTGCGCCCGACCTCCTCCAGGGTATACATCCGTCCATCCACCAGGCCATACCGTAGCTTCAGGATGCGCACTTCCCGGGGGGAAAGGGTGGCCAGCGCCTCGTGCAGGATCTCCCGGAGCATCCGCTGGCTCACCGCCTCCGAAGGCGAGGCCATCCCTCGATCCTCGATGAAATCCCCCAGCACACTTTCCTCTTCGTCGTCCGTCGGCATCTCCAGAGATACCGGCTGGCGAGCCATTTGCAACAATTGCTCGACCCGGGAAGGGGGAACAGCCATGGCCTCCGCCAGCTCCTCCACCGTCGGATCGCGGCCGAGCTCCTGGGCCAGCTGTTGTTGCAGACGTAACAGCTTGCTGATCTGGTCCCCCATGTGAACTGGAACCCGGATCGTTCGGGATTGATCGGCAATGGCCCGGGTGACCGCCTGGCGGATCCACCAGGTGGCATAGGTGGAGAACTTATGGCCCCGGCGCCAGTCGAACTTCTTGACCGCGCGGATCAGCCCGATGTTGCCCTCCTGGATCAAATCCGAGAAGGGCAGACCCCGGCCCATGTATTTTTTGGCCACGCTGATCACCAACCGGGTGTTGGCCAGGATCAGGTGATCCTGGGCGGCACGGCCATCCTTAGCGATCTCTTCCAAGCGACGTTGCTCCTCGATGGAAAGGTTCCCCTGAGCCAGCCGCCGCTCCGCCTGACGGCCCCGTTCGATCCGCTGGGCCAGCGCCACCTCCTCCTCCGGCGTGAGCAGAGGGATCCGCCCGATTTCCTTCAAATAGAGGGCAAGGGTATCATCGGACTCTGTTGCTTCTCCCAGCTCCTCTTCAACCCAGGCCTCTTCCTCTTCTCCTTCTTCCAGCTCCAGGCCAGGGCCTTCCTCCTCCGGAGCGTCGGTAACTTCTACGCCAGCCTCCAGAAGAGCAGCGAAGATCTCATCCAGACGGTCCAGATCATTCTCCGCCTCCGGAAAAAACTGCAGGATCTCCTCAAAGGTCACATATCCTCGGGATCGTCCCAGGGCGAGGAGTTGATCCAGCGCCGGGAGGCTGAGGGTCTGAATGTCCTCCAGCATGGATAGGATCCTCCCTCCGGATTTAGAACGTCCAGGGCTCACAGGTGCAACTTCAGGCGTGAATCCTGATGGAAGCGCCTCCTCGAGGAAGGCGAGCGAAGCTTCCTCTCTCCAAGACCCCTGAGGCCTCAGAGAGAGGGGAGAAAATATCTTTTAGGGCTGGAGCGCCGCCGAAGGCGGGGACCCAGCCCCAAAATCCCCAGGAGAACTGCGCTCAAGGAGCAGGGGTTGCCGGCGGCGTCGGTGACGGGCCCGACGCAGGGGTCGGCGTCACCGTTGGCGTCGGCGTGACCGTGGGCGTGGGAGTGGGGGTCGCCAGCGGCGGCTGGGCGATCAGCTTCTTCGCTTCGTCGATCGCAAAGGTCCCTACCACATATACCGCGGGATCCCCCTCCCGGCGAACATAGTAGCCGCCCCCAATCGGCGTTTGGGTTCCGACGGTTAGCGTGAAGACCCGATCGGTCGCGCTGATCACGATGGTGTAAGTCGGCGTCACCAACCCATAAGCCGATAGGTCCACGACATCGGAGATGACCTGCTGCACAAAGAGGGTGGCAAACCCTCCTGCCAGAGTGTCGATGGTGTCCTGGCGGACCAGATGACGGGTCGGGACGGTCAGAAACCATTGCCCGCTCGCATCCCGCTCCACCTCTGCCTCCAGGCGGTTCGTGTGATCGGTCACCCGGATTCTCTGAACGGACGCGCTGCTCACTTCCAGCAAATTCCGGGACGTCCCTTCGGGGGTAGGGGTCGAGCGGGAAACCATCCTCGGTTCTAAGTATACAAAGAGCGCCAGAACCAGGAAAGCGATGACCAGGCCCAGCGTGCCCCATCGCTTCATGGACGGTTCCCTCCGAAGAGAAATCCATAGCTCGTGTTCGTGGATGGTCGGAGGCGCGTTGCTTTTCGCCCTCTCTCCGAATTCCCTAAGTCAGTTTTTTCGTGGATGCAAGCTGTCTTCGGCGGCCCGCCCCCACGAAATCTGCTGGAGTAATGGCCGCGAATATGAGCCGAGCCCGTTCAACAGGGGAAAGATCTCATCCCACGGCTCTTTCAGCCGTTAGGCAAGGATTCGATGCTGGCCCCGGCGGCCTTCCAAGAGCCCCCTACAGCAAATCGCGCGATCTTAACGGCGCTGCCACCATATCATCGCGCCGATCGCCAGCACGGCCAGCGGCATGGCCACCACCGTCAGCATAAAGACCGTGCGGGTCTGGGCGGGCGTGGCGCTCAGGGCGCGAACCGGGGAGGTCGGCGACTGCCGCAGCCCGATGAGCATCTCCGATTCGGAGAGCCAGTTCACCGCGTTCACGAAAAGATCCAGGTTGGCGAACGGCAGATTCGCCCCCACGTTCTGGTTCGCTGCGAAATCCGCGTCCCCAAAAAGAACCACCCGCCCTTTCCCGTTCACCTGCTCCACCGTGAGGGCCAGGGCCAGCGGGCCCAGCTTCTTCCCCTCCGACGAGGGCAGACGCCCCTGACTCAGCGCCTGACGCAACCCCTCCAGATCCGTCTCGCTCCAGCTCTGAGGGGTGGTCTCCACCAGCTGGACCACCCGGAACCGTTCCGGCTGGCTGCGGACCTCTTCGATGGAGCGGGCGGCAGGGAAGGCGGTGGCAATGCCCCGCAGCTTTTCGGTGATCGAGCTGAACCCATAGCGGCTGGAGAGCGGCGTCAGGGGATCCGTGAACATCGAGCTGACCGGATCGATGATCACGTCCTCCCGGAACGCGATCCCCCAATCCCCCAGGATGCGATTCACCGATTCCGTTACTTTCCCCCCAGCATCCCCTGGGATCTGCAGGGAAGAGTCCAGGGCGATCAGCAGCCTTCCCCCGGCGTTCAAATAGCCTTTCAACACCTCCACCTCTCGATCGAGCAATGGCCGGACGGGCCCGGCGAGGAGGATCACCGCGGCGTCCGCCGGGATGGTGGAGGTCACGGCCAGGTTCAGGGCCTCCACCCGATAGCCTTCCCGTTCCAGCGCCCGCCGGACCTGGGCGTAGCCGTTGTCGCCCTCCTCGTTGATGTCCCGCTCCCCATGGCCGGTGAGGAAATAGATCTTCGGCTGGGTGGTGCGGATCAGCTTCACCAGCGCGGAGGTGAACTCCTGTTCGTTATAAAGCGTGACCTCCTGGCGTCGATCCTGCATGACAAACAGGATGGTCCCATCCCGGGTGACCCCCCATTGCCGGGCCAGGGAGGCCTGAGCCACCGGGTCGATGAACCGGTAGGAGAACTTCCCATTGCTGTAATGCCGATACTGATCCAGCAGATCCTCCGCGTCCTGGCGGGCGAATTGGAAATTCTGAGAGAAGAAGGCCAGGGCCTCCACCGGCTCGGGAAGGCTCTGCAGGATCTGCAAGGTTTGCGGGGAAAGGGAGAACCGCTTCTCTGCCGTCAGGTCCCAGCGCTGGGCATGACGGGTGGCCAAGATGTTGAGCAAGACCATGATGCCGATGAAGGCGACGCTGGCCAGAACCGCGTTCGCCCCGAAGGCGAAGGGACGCCCGCTGATCCAGGCGCGGACCTGATCGGGGGCGAGATAGATCGCGATCCCGCCCAGGAGGACCGCCAGGATCAGGGCGATCACGCTGGGCGCGCCGACCTGCCCTTCCACCGCCCAGGCCACCCCAGCGGCGACGAGAGCGAGGAGGGCCAGCCCCCACAGCGCCCGCAGGATCGATTCGGACGGCCGGGCCAGGTTCATCGCCACCTCCGCGAGTTCAGGATCTGAACAGTGAGGAAAAGGAACGAGGCAATGACGCTGAGGTAATACACCACATCGGTGGTGTCGACGAGGCCGCGACGGAAGTTCGTCAAGTGATTGCGCAGATCGAGGTGGTTGAGGATCTGCTGCAGCATGGGGTTCGTGATCCCATCCGCGGGCAGGCTGGCCACCGCCAGCAGGATCACCAGGCCGATCCCCACCACGGCCGCCACCACCTGGTTCTGGGAAAGAGAAGAGGAAAACAGGCCGATGGAGAGAAGGGCGGCGCCGAACAGGAACATCCCCAGATACCCTGCAAGGATGGGCCCCAGATCAGGGTTGCCCCCCATCCAGAACAGCAGAAGGGGATAGACGCCGGTGGCCGCTAAAAGCCCCAGATAGAACACCAGCGCCGCCAGATACTTCCCAAGCACCACCTCCCAATCCCGAACCGGCGCCGTCAGCAACAACTCCAGGGTCCCCAGCCGCTGTTCCTCCGCCAGCAAGCGCATGGTCAGCACTGGGGCCACGAAAAGCATGATGGTGGTCATGACCCCGAAGATGTAACGCATGGTTGGCTCGGAGCGGCTGAGGACGGTGAAGATCACATCGGTATAGAAGAAGAAGCCCATCATCGCCAGGAACGCCGCCCCGACCAGATAGGCGATCGGGGAGACGAAATAGGCCCCCAGCTCGCGACGGGCGATCGCCCACAGATTCCGCATGGGAACAACCTCCTAATCTTGAGCGGTGACCTGGAGGAAGAGATCTTCCAACGTAAGACCCACCGGGCGAAGCTCCAGCAGCCGCCAGCCCTGGCGCATCACCGCCTCCGCAATGGTTGGGCTGGGATCCTCTTTAGCGTTATCCGCCACCTCGATCTGATAAACGCCGGGCTCCAGTCGCTCCACGCGGCGCACCCCGGGCAACGCGCTCAGCGCCTCCGGGACCTGGCGGTCGCCTCCCTCCACCCGCAGGAAAATACGGTCCGGGCGCCGGCTGCGCAGGGCCTCGCCCAGGGTCATATCCGCCCGGATCCGCCCCCGGTGGATGATCAGAACCCGATCGCAGATCTGCTGGACCTCCGCCAGGATGTGGGTGGAGAGGAGAATGGTATGCGTTTTCCCCAGCTCCTGGATCAGATCCCGAACTTCTCTCACCTGCCGGGGATCCAGGCCAATGGTGGGCTCATCCAGGATCAGGACGTCGGGGTTATGCAGAATGGCCTGGGCCAGTCCGACCCGCTGGCGGTATCCCTTAGAGAGCTTCCCGATCAACGTGTCGGCCCGATCTTCCAGGCCGGTGAGGGCCATGGCGCGCTCCACCGCCGCCTTCCGGTTGGAGAGGCCCCGGATCTCCGCCATAAAGCTTAAATACGCGCGCACGCTCATCTCCGGGTAGAGCGGCACGGTCTCCGGCAGGTAACCGATGTGGCGGCGGGCCTCCAGAGATTGAAGGACGGTGTCATAGCCGGCGATGCGAGCGTGGCCCCGGGTGGGCGGCAGATAGCCGGTGAGGATGCGCATTGTGGTTGTCTTTCCAGCGCCGTTCGGGCCCAGGAAACCCACGATCTGGCCCCGTTCGACCCGAAAGGTCACATCCTCAATGGCCACGATTTGGTCGCCATAGATCTTGGTCAATCCTTCCGCTTCGATCATAAGACCTCACTCCAACCCAGGATGGCTCTTGCAGGCCTGGAGTTTTGAGATGACAGGCGCACTGAGGAAACATCTT
>NZ_JANWXB010000155.1 GCF_025055495.1 Thermoflexus sp.
CCGGGGGGTTTGGGGGCTTTGGGGGGGGGGCACTGCCTTCGGCAGCGCCCCAGCCCCAAAAACATTTTTCTCCCTTCTCTCCAGGGCCTCAGAGGCCCTAGGGAGGGGGAAAAGGGGGGAGGGGCCTGGCCTGCTTTCCTCCCGAAGGCGCTTGGATTGCACTTGCCGCCTGAAGTTGCACACAGCGTGAAGGGGGGGCGAGGTGTTTTTCCTTTCTCCTCTCCTGCGGTCCGGAGGACTGCAGGGAGAGGAGCAGGGATGCCAGGTGTAACTTCCATGGGTTTTGGGCTGGGGCGCCGCCTGGGTCGTCGGGAAGATAGAGGGCAGCGTTGAACGGGTGACCGACTCATCCTCATCGGACCAGCTCCCAACTGCATAACTCCTGAAATCCATACTGGGATGTCTGCCCAACGGGAATCGCTCTCCATGTTGAATCAAAAGATCCCATGGTGGTGGCGATGGATTCGAGTCGGCCTGGATCTAATCGTGATCCAGGTCGCCTTCGTGCTGGCTTATCTAATGCGTTACCGATGGGAGTGGTTCCGGGAAATCACTTTCGATGCTCCGTTTTCCGCCTATATTCCCTTCCAGATCGCCTGGACCGTTCTCCTGATGTCGCTGTTTCGTCTGGATCGGGTATACCCCCCGCAGATGGGGGCGCCATGGCTGGAGGAGATGTATCGCATTCTCAACGCGGTGGCGAAGAGCACCCTGGTCCTGATGGCGGTGGTGTTTTTCTCTCAATCCCTTTTTTACTCCCGATTGATGTTCCTGGAAGCGGCCCTGCTGGTGGTCCTTTTGCTGGGGGCCTTGCGGTTTTTTGAAAGCCGGGCAGAGCGGATGATGCGCCGGCGGGGGATCGGCGTGGTGCGGGCCCTGATCGTGGGGGCGGGGGATCTGGGAAGAGCGGTGATGCGAGCGGCTCTGGCCCGCCCCGAACTGGGGTATCGGATCGTGGGGTTTGTGGACGATGATCCGGAAAAGGCCCGCACGGATATCGGCCCTTTCCGCGCCCGAGGCACCCTCGATGATCTGCCGAAGGTGTTACGCGAAGACGCCGTGGATGAGGTCATTATCACCCTTCCTATGGCCTTCTATGATCGAATTCAGGAAGTGGTTCAGCGCTGCGAAGCCCATCGGGTCCCAGTGCGAATCGTCCCGGATCCCTTCCAGCTGACCCTGAGCCGTCTGGACGTGCGGGATCTGGACGGGATCCCGTTGATCGGCGTGCGGGAGGCGCGTTTTTCCCCGTGGCAGTTCCGCATCAAGCGGGCGATGGATCTGGTCCTGGCCACCCTTCTGTTCCTTCTCTCAGCCCCGCTCATGGCGCTGATCGCCTTGGCCATCCGGCTGGACTCGCCGGGCCCGGTGATCTTCCGGCAGGTGCGGGTGGGGAAGGACGGGCGGCTGTTCACGATGTATAAGTTCCGCACCATGCGGGTCGGGGCGGAGCAGGAGCAGGAACGACTGCGGGCGCTGAACGAGGCCAGCGGCCCGCTTTTCAAGATCCGCAATGACCCGCGGGTCACCCGGGTCGGGCGGATCCTGCGGCGGCTGAGCCTGGACGAGCTGCCGCAGTTGATCAACGTGCTGAAAGGGGAGATGAGCCTGGTGGGGCCGCGTCCGCCGGTGCCCTCCGAGGTGGAGGCCTACAAGCCGTGGCAGCGCCAGCGCTTGGCGGCGGTCCCGGGGATGACCGGCCTCTGGCAGATCTCCGGCCGCAGCGACCTCACGTTTGACGAGATGTGCCTGCTGGACATCTACTACATCGAGAACTGGTCGCCGCTGCTGGATCTGGAGATCATGTTGCGCACCATCCCCCGGGTCCTGATGGGGGAAGGGGCATATTGAACGCGCTCCGGGCCGGCCCTCCCCTATGGACCCGGTCTAAGATGCTTGCCCCTCTCCCCACCCGGGGAATGCCATCGCTTTGCCCGCACCGAAAGCCTTAGGGAAGCATGGCTTGGGGTGGGCATCCTCACCGGATTGTCCTGGATGCGGGGCAGGTTGCGAATTTCGATTTCAAGCACGGAAGCCCGCCCGGAGGGGCGATCGCTTCTCCCATGGCCCAGAGGCCGCAGGTAGTGGGGAGAATAAAAATCTTTCGGGCTGAAAGTCATAAGTGTCGTTCGGATAGGCCGGTTAGCGGTTGTGTCGGGTGATATTCTGCTTTCAAAACCCCTCCAGCCGGCTGAGATCCGCAATCCCATCCGCCAGACCGGCCACCGCCCACAGGAGCGCCAACCGGTTGCGGCGGAGCGCCTCCTCTTCGTGCATCACCAGGACGTCCTCGAAGAAGCGATCGATCGCCGGGGCCAGGGCTTCCAGCGCGCCGACCAGGTCCTCCACCGGGCTCTCGGGCCGCACCCGGCCCCGCACCGCCTGCACGGCCTCCCATAGGCGCCGCTCCGCCTCCTCCCGGAAGAGGGCCGGGTCCACCGCCGGGGCCGGAAGGCTCCCCTCGCTTTCGGCTTTGCGCAGGATCCGCACGCACCGGCTATACGAGGCCAGCAGGCGAGGCCAGTCCGGCCGCTCGACGGCGCGCTGCAGGCCGCCCGCCGTCTCGGCCGCCCACGCCGGATCGTCCCCCCGAGCGGCCAGGGCCGCCTCCACCACGTCATAGCGATATCCGGCCTCCTGCAGGGCGGCCCGTTGGCGGCCGATTACAAACGAATGGACTTCCTCCAGGACCTCGCGGCTCACCGGCACGGGCTGAACGGACGCCGCCGCGCTCAGCGCCTTCGAGAGGGAGAAGCGCAGACGGTGGGCGGTGAGGATCTGAATCAGGCCGGAGGCCGCGCGGCGCAGGCCGTAGGGATCCGCTGAGCCGGTGGGCGCCAGCCCGACGGCGAACAGGCCGACCAGGGAATCCAGGCGGTCCGTGATCCCCAGGGCAATCCCCGGCCGGGTCTGGGGCAGCGCGTCCCCCGCGAAGCGCGGGAGGTAGTGCTCGAAGATCGCGGTCGCTACGGTCTCTGGTTCCCCGCACCGGCGGGCGTATTCCCGCCCCATCACCCCCTGGAGCTCCGTGAACTCGATCACCATCTGGGTGGCCAGATCGGCCTTGCAAAGATGGGCCGCCCGGGCCAGGGCGCGCATCTCGTCCTCGCTCAATCCCAGCAGCGCTCCGACGGCGGGCGCCAGGGCCTCCAGACGGCGCGTCTTGTCCAGCATGGAGCCGAGCTGTTCCTGGAAGGTGAGAGTGGCCAGGCGGGGGAGGAACGCCTCCAGCGGCTGGCGGGTGTCGTGCCCGTAGAAATACGCCGCGTCGGCGAACCGCGCCCGGAGCACCGCCTCGTTCCCCTGGCGGACGAGCTCCAGCCCCCGTCGGCCGCCGTTGCGGACGGCCAGGAAATACGGGAGCAGCTGTCCCTCCGGGCCAACCACCGGGAAGTAGCGCTGGTGCTTGCGCATCACGGTGATCAGCACCTCGGGGGGCAGCCGCAGGGCTTCTTCATCGAACCGCCCGCGCAGCACGGTGGGCGTTTCCACCAGATTCCCCACCTCGGCCAGCAATTCGGGATCCTCGGGGACCGTCCCCCCGACCTCTGCGGCGAGCCGCTCCAGCTCCTTCCGGATCCGCGCGCGCCGTTCCTCCGGGGAAACGAGGATGCGGGCCCGGCGCATCACCGGGAAGTAATCCGCGGCCCCTTCCAGGCGGATCCGCGGTGAGCCCTTCGGGCGGGGCCCGCGGGTTTCACGGCCGCTAAAGACCCCGGCGTAGGTGAAGGGGATCACCTCGCGGCCGTAGAGGGCGACCAGCCAGCGGATCGGGCGGGAGAACGCCACGCCGCTGCCGTTCCAGCGCATGCTCAGCTCGAACTTCAGGCTGGCGATGAGACGGGGAAGAAGCCCCGCCAGCACGGCGGCAGCCGGTTGCCCTTCGGCGCGCTTGAGGGCTCCCACGTAACGCCCTTCGGGAAGATCCCGCACCGTGAGGGCTTCCGGAGGAACCCCCTGGGCGCGGGCGAAGCCCAGGGCCGCCGGGGTGGGCCGGCCTTCCGGGTCGAAGGCGATGTGGGCCGGCGGGCCTTTGACCCAGGTCTCGATCGGCTGTGTGCGGGGCTGGAGGCGGCGCACGTAGAGCACGAGGCGGCGCGGGGTCCCGTAGACCTCCAGCGCCTCATACGCCAGGCGGGATTCCTCGAACATAGTCCGGGCGTTCTCGGAGAGCTGGGCCAGGGCGGCTTCCAGATCCCGCGCCGGGAGCTCCTCGGTGCCGATCTCCAGAAGGAAATCCTCGGCCGTCTCGACGGTCGGCGGGGCCGGCGCTGGTGCCGGGGCCGGGGCGGGCGGCGCTTTCTTCAGGAAGGGATAGCCCATCTGCTCCCGCTGTTGCAGGTAAAGCTGGGCGACCTGGCGGGCCAGGTCGCGCATGCGGGCGAAGTAACGGGCGCGCTCTGTGACCCCGACCGCCCCCCGGGCGTCGAGCAGATTGAACGTGTGGGAGCAGCGCAGCACATAATCGTGGGCCGGGATCACCAGGCCGCGGGCGATGCAGGCGCGGGCCTCCGCCTCGTAGTGTTGAAAGAGCTCCCGCAGCCGCTCGATGTCCGCCAGTTCGAAGTTGTAAATGCAGTGCTCGATCTCAGAGGGCTTCAGGATCTCCCCGTAGGTGTGGACGCCGTCCCAATCCAGATCCCAGACGGACGGGGCGCCCTGAAGGTAGAGGGCGATCCGCTCCAGGCCGTACGTGATCTCCACCGCCACCGGGTCCAGGGGGAGGCCGCCGGCCTGCTGGAAGTAGGTGAACTGGGTGATCTCCATCCCGTCGAGCCAGACCTCCCATCCCAGCCCCCAGGCGCCCAGGGCGGGGGATTCCCAGTTGTCCTCCACGAAGCGGATGTCGTGGCGGCGGAAATCGATGCCCAGGGCGCGAAGGCTCTCCAGATACAGCTCCTGCGGGTTGCCGGGGTCTGGCTTCAGGATCACCTGGAACTGGTGGTGGAGTTGCATCCGGTTCGGGTTCTCCGCGTAGCGCCCGTCTGCCGGCCGGTAAGAAGGCTCCACGTAAGCCACCCGCCAGGGCTCAGGTCCAAGCGCCCGCAACACGGTGGCCGGGTTCATCGTCCCGGCCCCCACCTTCTCGCTGTAGGGCTGCCAGATCAGGCAACCCTGCTCCGCCCAGAACTCCTGCAAGCGAAGGATGATCTCCTGGAACGAGAGAGGACGTCGAGAGGTCATTCCGATCCTCCATCCGCCGCTATATAAAGCAGGGGGCACGTTGGATGTGCCCCCTGTCATTATGGCATGGATGGGGGCATGCACAAGGCCTGCCCCCTGTGAAATGGATCACCGGTTGCGTTGTGTTGTGGGGCACGCGGCCGCGTGCCTCTGCGAATACGAATGGGATCATTCCCCGAATTCCCGCCGCAGTTGCTCCGCGGCGGCGCGGATGGCCTGGAGCTTGCGGAAGGCCACCTCGGGGGTGGCCACCGGGCGCTCCGCGAACGTCCCGAAGCCGCAATCCGGGTTCAGGAAGATCTGCGAGGGCTCAAAGTATTGGAGGGCCCCCTTCACCCGGGCGATGATGAACTCTGGGGATTCCACCTCCGCGGTGCGCGGGTTGACAACGCCCAGGCCGAGCTCCCGCTTCTGCCGGCACGCCTGGAAGACCTCCAGGTCGCCGGCCCGAGGGGTGGCGAACTCCAACACCCATTGCTGCACCCGCATCGCCTCCAGAGTGCCCAGCAAGGGCCGGTAATCCCCGGTGAGCAGCGCCTCCTCCCGCGTGGTCCAGTTCCCCCGGCAGATGTGGACGCCGATGCGGACCCCCTCGACGCCCAGCACGACCCGGTTGATCAGCTGAGCCGCCCAGGCCAGCTCCATCTGCGGGTCCTCCGCCGCAGCGGAGAGAGAGGCGCACATAAAGGTGCGGCTGTGGACCGGAGGCTGGAACACCACTTCGGTCAGCACCGGCTCGTCCAGCTGGATGAAATCGGCCCCGGCATCTCGCAAGCGGAGGATCTCCTCCCGCAGGATGGCCACCACATCCTGGGCCAGATCCTCGCGGGTGGGATACACTCGATCGGAAAGCCCCTGCACCCACATGGTCCGGGTGAGCAGATAGGGGCCGGGGAGCGGGATCTTGACCGGCCGGTCCGTGTGCCGGCGCAGGAACTCCAACTCGTCCAGGGCCAGGGGCATCTTCAGGCGGATCCGATCGACGGCCACGGGGGTCTTGATGGCGTAGGCCGGCACATCCAGCTGGCGGAGGATTTGCTCGAAGAAGGACTTATCCTCCGCGTAGTCATACATCTCGGCCACGCTCATCATCCGGACCCCTTCCAGTTTGTCGACCACGAACGAGTAAAAGTTATCCCGCCGTTGCTCCCCATCGCTCACGATTTCCACGCCGGCCTCGATCTGGGCCTGGAGGGCCTCCAGGACGGCCCGGTCGGCGATCTGCTGGAATTCCTGGTAAGAGATCTGGCCCGCATGGCGCTTTCGCAGGGCTTCCAGAAGCCACGGGGGCCGTGGCCAGCTCCCCACCACGGTAACAGGAAAGAGAGGCAATCCATCGCGCGCCATCGTTCCCTCCTGGGATCTAAAAGATCGGGGGACTTCCTCTTTTCGGTGGATTAACAGGGCATTCCCCCACGGGATTCGGTGGGGGTTTGATCCTCCCCGGGAGTATACCGGAACCACCATCCGGAGACGGTGGCGATCTCCGCTCGCAGGGCCACTGGGCGGACGAAGGTGTTCCCTACCGGGGAGTTGGCTACCGTTTCGGTCCAGAGGGCCTGAAGGGTCTCTTCATCGGCGTCCGCATCCACGTAGGCCTTGGCGATCACTTCCCGATATCCGGGATGGCCCTCCCCGCCCAGCCCCAGGAAACGCAGGAGGTTATCGATACGGCCCTCCAGGGCCACCTCGAGGTTCCGGATGGCGACGCCGCGGCGAGTGGCGTTGAAGATGAATCCCAGGCCGAGGCAGGCCCCGAGGGCGCCCAGAGCGTATTCCAGCGCGCTGAGCCCCGCCTCTCGCCCCGAAGGATCGACGGACTCGTCCACGACGAAGGATTGATTGCGGATATACACGCGGCCCTTTAAGCCGTTCTCCCAGCGGAAACGCGCCCATCGCCGGGATTGAACGGCCTCTGGATGCGCGCGCACTTCTTCCAGTAGCTGCTGCAGTTCTTCTACCTCCACGCCATTCAACAGGGTTCCCATCCGGCTTCCTCCTGTGCAAAGGTATATCTGGCATAGGACTTACGACGTTCGAAGTTGAAAGGGAAGGATGGAGTGGCACCTCCCATCCTTCCCTCCCTCCCCACGGCCTGAGGGATCCAGGGAGGGAGGGGGCAAAGCGCCGCTTTGCTTCTCCGTTTTTGCGCGGGATAGGGCCATCGAAGGCAAACCCGCTCCGCGCAAAGTTTTCCGGATGGAGAGAGGGTTTTTCGTTAGGATGCCGCGACCCGGCTGAGTTCCGGTTGCAGGGTCACGGAGCGGGCCAGGGTGTTGCCGACCGGAGAGGTGGCCACGGTCTCCGCCCAGATCGCCCGCAACGTCTCTTCATCCGCGTCGGCATCCACGTAGGCCCTGACCACGATCTCCCGGTAGCCCGGGTGACCCTCGTTGCTCAATCCCAAAAAGGTCAGAATGTTATCGATCTCTCCTTCCAGGGCGAGCTCCAGATTGCGGATCGGGATCCCCCGTTTGGTCGCGTTGAGCACGAAGCCGACCGTGAGGCAGGCTCCCAGAGCGCCCAGCACGTATTCGACCGCGTTGGGGGCTTCGTCTTTGCCTGCCAGATCGGCAGGCTCATCGATCACAAACGAGTGATTCCGAATATAAGCTCGCCCTTTGAAACCACCCAGCCAGCGAACCCGTGCGGTCCAGCGATTCAAAGAACGAGCGGCCTCCGGATCCGCTTGCACCTGGGCGACCAGCTGCTGTAGTTGCTCGATCTCCAGCCCATTTACGATCGTTCCCATGGCCGCCTCCTTTAAAGGGATATCCTACATGCGACTTCCTGGTATGGATCCTGTTCCAGGGCCTTTTGAGGCCTGTCTCTCTCCGAGGCCCAAGCGGCCCTGGGGAGAGGGAGAGCATGTCCCGAGCAGAGCCTTTCAGCTTCCGATCCAGACCTCGAAAGCGGTGCAGATGTAGCTCCTCTCCAGGCCCATGGAAAGATCGATCGCCCTGTGAACCGCCTTGAATTCATAGCACGCGCTCGCCAGAACAGCTTAAAGGGGCACAGGAATCGGCACTCGCGCAAGGAAGGGAACGTCATGCGAGCAAAGGAGTGGGACGTGGGATCAGGAGAGGCAGCGGGGATTCGGAAGAGAAACCAGCGCGGCGAACACCGGGACCGGGGAAGGTTTTCCCTCCCTATCCCCGCGAAGGACACCTGCAAGTTGTATGAACAGCTCGAAGATCGATCCTGCCCATGCCCAGTCCCTGAAGTTGAAGTCCTGTCGAAATCTCCATTCGTTCTGATCGAAGCAGGCAGGTGGAATTTTCTGGCATTATAATCCGAACTCACTCTATGTCAAGTCAGCGCGAGGCGGTTTAAAACCCCCTGGAATGGAATCCCCTCTGCTGGGATGCTCTTCCCATGGGAGAGTTATCCCATCTACAGCGATAGCCACTGGCTCAGCCATCGCTCCAGGATCCCGCGCGGGGAGGCCCACAGCCGGAGACGAAGGAGGCGATCGCGCCACCGGGGGCCCATCGGGCGAATGTCGGCCAGCGTGCGAATCCGCAGGCTCCGGCGGAACGCCTCCGGAGTCCAGCCAGCGGGGAGCGGAGCCTGCACCGACCGGGCGCGGCCGGCGGGGAGATCGAAGAAGTTATCGCTGAAGATCACGTCGGCGCCTTCCAAGGAGAGGGTGACGAAGCGGGCCAGGGCGCGCGCCCGCAGGGTGATTCGCACCTCCGCGCCGCTGGCCTGGAGCGCGGCGTTTAGCTGAGGGTCCGGCAGGTCCAGATCCTTCTCCGGCGCGAACAGTTCCACTTGTGTTCCCAGGGGCTCCAGGCCCTCCCCGGGCTCCACCACGAACACCAGGCCCCGGCCATGTTGTCGCAGGAGGGTCCCCACCTCCACTTTCCGAACCCGGATCGCCCCCAGCGGCGGTGCCTGCACGCGCTCCTCCCCGCGGAGCAGTGGGGTTCCTTCAAAGGTTTCGACGGACCAGCCAAGCAGGCCTTTTACGGTCTGGCGGGTGTCGTTGAACAGCCAGATCTCCGCCTGGGAGCCCTGGATGTCGACGGCGAGGGCGATCGGGGCGAAGAACCGGCGGGCCGCATAGTGTAGGGCCTTCCACCGGCCGTGGAAATCGATGCCCGACCAGGAGATCGCGGGCCATGCGTCGTTCAATTGCCAGTAAAGGGCACCGCCGCACCGATCCCGATGGCGCCGCCAGCCCTCCACCGCCCTTCGCACCGCCTCCGCCTGCGCGATCTGGGTCAGCCAGGCCAGCTCCTCAAAATCCTGAGGGATCCGGAACCGCTCGGTCAGGTAATACAGCAGCCGTTCGTTGCCCCCAGGGGATCGTTGTCGTTGGCGGATAGCGGGCCGCCGGAAGCTCCACTCCTCCGGCGGGCCGAAGGCGAGGAGCGTCTCCTTGGAGGGAAGGGACTGAAGGCCGAACTCGCTGACAAAGCGCGGGATCCGATCCCGGTAGGCGGCGGTGGGGGCCAGGCCATGCCACACGTGCCAGAGATGGACGTCTCCCCGATGGTCCCGGTTGACCTCCTGGCGGAACGTTCCAGAGGAAGGGGAACCCGGCCAGTAAGGGCGATCCGGGTCTTCCGCCCGCACCCATTCCGGGAGCAACCGGTAGAAGAACCGCTCGTGGGCAGCGGCCAGACGGGCCAGCTCCCCGGGCCGTCCTTTCCCTTGCCATCGCCACAACGGCCACAGCATCTCGATCTCGTTGTTGCCGCACCAGAGGGCCAGGGAGGGATGATGTCGGAGGCGGCGCAGGTTCTCGACGACTTCCGCTCGCACTTCCTCCAGGAAATCCGGCTCATCGAGGGGGTAAAGCATGCAGGCGAAGGGGAAATCCTGCCAAACCAGGATCCCGTGGCGATCGCACAGCGCGTAAAAGCGGTCGTCCGCGTAGCCCCCGCCCCCCCACACGCGCAGCATGTTCATCCCCGCCGCGGCAGCGCTCCGCACGAGATGGGCCAGCCGCTCTTCCTCGACGAATGAACTCCGGATGTCCGGGGGAACGACGTTAGCGCCCCGCGCCCAGACCGGAACGCCGTTGACCACGAAGCGAAAGGACTCACCCCATGCGTCCGGCTCCCGCTGGAGCGCTACGGTGCGCAGCCCGAGGATTTCCCGGCGTCGATCCAGAAGGCGATCCCCCGCCCACAGCTCGGCTTCCAGGACGTAAAGGGGCTGTTCCCCTAATCCGTTCGGCCACCAGAGGCGGGGGCGTTCGATGGGGATTCCCATCTCGATTTCATCTTTCTCCACCGGAGCTTCCCATCGAACAGCGTTTCCTTCCGGATCCTGAAGGATCGCTCTTATGGAAAGCAGCAGATCCGACCACCGTTCCAGGCGTGCCCGGAGGACCAGCAGGACCCGATGGCCCTCGTGGCGCTGGCGGATGCGAAGATCCGTGAAGCGAGCGATGGAGTATCCCTCCAGGGCGACCTCGCGCCAGATGCCGATCGAGGGGAGCGCCGGCCCCCAGTCCCAGCCGAAGTGACTGGGGGCTTTGCGGAGGTGAGCGACGCCGGGATGGAAAAGGCCCGGGAGCGGACGACGTCGATGCTGCTCGCGGACAAAGGCGAGGGGGGAGCGGAAGCGGATGAGCAGGACGTTCTCGCCCGGCTGGAGGAGAGGGCGCACCGGCCACCGGTGGGATCGAAACATGTTCCGGGCCTCGCCCAGGCGTTCCCCATTCAGAAACACCTCGGCCAGGGTATCCAGGCCGGCGCACACCAGCTCCACCTGCTCCTCCGACGCCAGAGCCGGATCCGGTGAGAACGTTCGCTGGTATTCCCAATCGCTCTCCGCCACCCAAGCGACCCGAGCGAGATGATCGCCGAGAAACGGATCCGGGATGCGGCCGATGGCCATCAGATCCCGGTAGACGCTGCCCGGGACCCAGGCGGGCATCCATTCCCCGGTGCCCGCGGGGCGGAAAAGCCAGGCTCCGTTCAGGGACTGGCGATGCATGGGCATCGTTGGATCGGGGCTTGGGGAAGCGAGCGGATCCGCCGAAGGCGGTCCGCCCGGCCCTCCGGAAGGGCGCGGTGACGCTTCCGAGAAGGGCTCATCACGGATTCAAGTTGCGCCGTATGCTTCCTCAGAGCGCTTTGGGAGTGGAACCGGATGCCGAAAGCGCCCAGCTCCGCCCCAAAGAAGTCTTTCGGGAAGAGGAGGCCCTTCCACTCTCGTCCGAACGGCTCCCCACTGCGGAACTTCTGCCGGCACATCCCAGCTGGAATTCACTGCCCGGATAGGCTGACCTGGGGGATCGAGGCGGGGGCGGGCGGCGAAGCCGTCTGTCCGACCACCCCAGCCTTCGGCCTGCGGTTCTGCGGGTCAGGGCGCGGCGCCCTCCAAAAGGGCCTCCCAGGCGGACCTCAGTTCCCGGATGTCCGCAAAGACGAAATCCGGCTGCACCAGGCTCCTCATCAGCATCTCCCGGGTGGTGGCACCGGAGAGAACCAGGATCGTCGTCATCCCGGCCCGCTTGCCCCCTACGATGTCCGTAGGGATCTGATCGCCGATCACCGCCGTGGTCTCCGGGGTCGCTCCCATCCGCTGCATGGCGATCTGGAACATCAGGGGCTCCGGCTTGCCGACCACCACGGGACTCACCCCCGTGGCCCGTTCCAGGAACGCCAGGGTTGCCCCATTGCCCGGATAAAGCCCATCCTCACCGGGCCACACCGGATCCGGATTGGTCCCGACGAACCGGGCGCCGTTCCAGATCGCCCGGGCGGCCCGGGCCAGCTGAGCATAGGTCAGTCCCCAATCCAGCCCTACGACCACAAAATCCGCGTGCTCGTCTTCCACCACCTGGAAGCCCGCGGCCGTGAGCGCTTCGCGGAGGGCCTTTTCCCCCACGACGAAAACCCGGGCCTCCGGCGAGGCGATCTGCTGTAGATAGATCGCCGTGGCGTCGCAGGATGGCAGAACCTCCTCCGGGCGCACGGTCACCCCGAATCGAGCGAGTTGCTCCACGTAATCCGTCCGGGAGCGGCTGGCGTTGTTGGTGGCCAGGATGAAGCGGATGTCATATCGTCGCAGGAAGGCGAAGAAATCCGTGAGGCCTTCCATCGGCCGCTTCCCGCGCCATAATACGCCGTCCATGTCGATGATCAAATGGCGAAGCGAACGTAGTTGTTCCATCGATCGGATGCTCCATGCGATGATGAATGGATGAATGGGATGCCCTCGCCCATCGCGGGCCCCCTGGGGCGCATCGTAGAGGCAGGCCCCTGTGCCTGCCCTCAGGCCCCTGTGCCTACCCTAATGGGGGCAGTAGGGGCAGCCCCCCGTGGCTGCCCCTACGGATGGGAAAATCCGACACGATATCCCGCATGCCTACCACGGTATGCAGCCCCTACGGATCGAGGGCCCAATAGGCCTCGGGGGTATCGAAATCCATCACCCACGTCGGATCCGGCACAGGGATCCGCGCGACGGCCCCCGGGAAGCGCCGGATCAGCGAGCGCCCGCCCTGATCGCCCTCCAGCTCCATCAGGGCGGGGAACAGCGAGCGGGCGAACAACGCCGGCGGGCGCGGATCGTCATCCACCGTGCCGACCACCATCGGCCGTCCGGTCGCCCGATAGGTCTCGATGAGCTGGCGCAGCCAGCGCGGACGCACCAGCGGCTGATCGACCTGGAGGAGCACAAAGGCTTCGACTTCGGGGGGAAGGGCATGCAGGCCGGCCTGGATGGAGCGGCTCATCCCCTCGGGCCAGGCCGGGTTTTCCACTATGCGCACGGGAAGCCCGGCCAGCGCTTTCCGCACGGCGTCCGCCTGAGCCCCGACCACGACGATCACCGGATCCAATCCGGCCCGTCGGGCCAGCGTGACCCCGTGGCGGACCATCGGGCGGCCGTGCCAGTCCGCCAGCGCCTTGGGCCCGCCGAACCGCCGTCCCTCGCCGGCGGCCAGGACAATCCCTGCCACGGAGGCATCGGGGGATTCCACACGGGCCGCCGGCTCGCCGCCCACCAGCGCGATGATGCGTTCGAAAGGGGAAGCGCCCAGCGCGGCGCATACAGCTTCGAAGGCCGAAGGGTCCGGAGCTCGTTCGCGGGTGAGCACCAAGAAACGGCGCACGCCAGCGGGGATCCCTTTCTGCCCGCCCAGGGGATGCCGGACCAGGGCCGCCAGCCACTCCGGCGTGACGGAGTCTTCGGGCCTTCCGCCCAGGTGAGCGATGGCCAGCCCGGCGCGATGGGTGACCGCGCTGATGGGGCGACCCAGGGCCTCCAGGCTGGCCACCACCGCCACCGCGTCGATCTCTGCGGGCAGAGCGGGCTCGTGAGCATCCGGCCACTTCAAGAGCATCCGGCGCGCGCCATCGGCCTCAATCAACCAGGAGGCCTCCGGAACCCTCCGGATCAGGCGGTCCAGCCGTTCCGGCGACAGCCCTTTCAGCTTCCAGGGATGAGCTGGATAGGGCCCATCGGGAGGCTCCGCCAGCGCCTCCGCCCGCCGGGCGCCCAGGACCCAGCGGGGAAGTTGCTGGAGGAGCGGCCGGAGCATCTCGGGCGCGGGATCTTCCGTCAGGAGCAGGCCGGTTCCCTTCGGGAGCATGGGTTCGACGATGTGGGTGGTGGTGGTCCACACGGCCGGATCCTCGGGTTGCCCCAGCTCATGGAGCAGCCGCCAGGCCGCTGTGGTCTTTCCGCCCGCCCCGACGAAGGCGATCACCGACCCGGGGATCAACCCCAGCGCTTCATACAGAGCGAGCGGCGTCTCCCGAAGATCCGTCGGCCTGCCCATCAGCCGCCCTCCGCGAAACCGAAGCGTCGACGAAGGAACGCCCAGGCCACCCGGTCGATGCGGTCCCCCGTCTGCCAGCGTTCCTCCAGGTTCTCGATCCCAAACAGGGTTTCCAGGGCGCGACGGGTTGCCTCGTCGTAAACGCCGGTGATCTCGCCGGAATAGTAGCCCGCACGGCGCAGGAGCTGCTGGATCTCGCGGGCCAGGGCCTCGTCGATCGGAAGAAGGTCTTCGGGTCGGGAGACGCCGAAATAGAGATGGTGGAGCTCCACCAGGTCCTTCAGCTTCACGACCGGGTCTGGATCGTCGTCGACTCGCAGATCCATGTAACGATCGTTGAAGCCGCCGTAGCCGCCGCCTTCCCGGACCACCAGGATGGCCGCCGATTGGCGGCCCCGGCGGTCGCCGCCCGCGCGATCCCCAGCGAGAAGAGCCGCCGCCAGCCGGTCTGCCAGCTCCCCGGAGGTCTTTACAAAAGTCTCAGCCATCGCCTCCAGGGTGCGCTCATCGACCAGCAGATTCCCCTGACAGCAGAATCCCTCGCCGACGCGGTGGCCAGCCCACGGCAGGCACTCGGAGCCTGTGAAGGCGGCAGCGCGGCCCTGGCGATCCACCAGGCCCACCTGGCGCTTCTCGCGCTCCGGATCCTCCGATAGAAGGGCCGCTAAGGTCTCCTCGGCGGAAAGCCCCTCCGCCATCCGGGCCAGCCCCTCCGGTCCGAAGCGGGTGTTGGCGTAAGACTGGGTGGCGACGGCACCGGCGCCCGCGCGGGCCCAGGGCACCACCGCCCCGGCAGCCAGGAACTTGGAAGCCACGGCCACGCCCCATTCCTGGCGAGCGGGATCGAACGCAACGATGGAGAAGGTGGCGTAAGGGCGCATCCAGACCTCCGGTAGGGAAGATCCTCACGATGTATTTTAAGTGGATAATGTGTTCTTTGGGGGTTTTCGGGG